>JAMPHJ010000120.1 GCA_023663465.1 Muribaculaceae bacterium
GGGCGTCATCGTATATATGGCGACTTTATCTAATATTGACACTTCTCTTTACGAGGCGGCAAAAGTGGACGGAGCGTCCATGTTCCAGCGGATTCTGCATATTGACATACCGGAGCTGACCTCCATTATGGTATTGAACCTGATTATGAGTGCAGGTGGCCTGATGAATGTTGGGTTTGAGAAAGTCTGGCTGTTGCAGACAGATTTGAATAAGGCGACAAGCGACGTCATTGCCGTATATGTCTACCAGCAAGGTATTGAAAATGCCAAGTACAGTTATTCTACGGCGGTAGGTCTGTTTAATACGGCAGTAAATATTATCCTGTTAATCGTGGTCAATAAAATTGCGGGCAGGATATCCGAAGATACCAGCTTTGTATAGGGAGGTGCGTTATGAGAGCAAAAACAAAATCAGGAAAGACGACAGGATTTTCCGAAAAAACAAGCGACATTATCCTGGTTGCCATCTGTGTGATTGCATTGTTTATCGTCGCTTATCCGCTGTACTATATATTGATTGCTTCGGTATCGAATCCATATGATGTATATGCGGGAAAAACCTTTTTGCTGCCGAGTCAGTTCACCTTAGACGGGTATAAAGCGGTATTTGCGGATTCCAGTATCGTGACAGGTTATATAAACAGTATTAAATATACGGTTATCGGTACTGTTTTCTCGGTTGTGATGCTGTATCTGTCGGCCTATCCGCTGAGTGTGAAGACTTTGCCGGGAAGGAAATTTATAAGCCTGTTCTTTATTTTTACCATGTATTTCGGTGGCGGTCTTGTTCCAACTTATTTGATAGTAAAACAGACGGGGCTGATTAATAACATGTGGGCGCTCTTTCTTCCGGGCGGTGTCGGAGTCGGCAACATGATTATTGTAAGAAACTTCTTTGAAAACAGTATCCCCAAAGAAATGATTGAGGCTGCGGAAATAGACGGCGCGTCCAAGTGGACGACTTTCCTCCGTATCGTAGTACCCCTCAGCCGTTCTATCATGGCAGTTATGGTCGTATTTAGTATGGTTGCTTATTGGAACGATTGGTTTACGGCATTGATTTATCTGCCGGGCGAACAGTATGCGCCGCTTCCGCTTGTTTTAAGGAACATCCTGATTAAGAGCAATGCCAGCGCGAGCCAGTCCAGTACGATATCGGGCGGTTATGCGGAACTGAATAAATTAGTAGAGATGATTAAGTTTTCATCCATCATTGTTGCGGCGGCACCGATGTTGGTTATCTATCCGTTTGTACAGAAATACTTTGAAAAAGGCTTTATGGCAGGCGCTGTAAAGGGTTAAAAAATATTTGAAATCACGCTTCAGAAAATAGGAAGGAGAAAATTGATGAAATTGATGAGAAGATTAAAATTATGGAAAAAACTTGTTTCCTGTACACTGATTGCAACGCTCGCTTTATCGGTGACTGCCTGTGGCGGCAATGGGGGAGGGAATGCAACGACAGAACCCGGCGTTGCCAATGACGATACCTCCCAGACAGAGTTTACGATTATGGGAGGCATGAGCGCCCTGAGTAAAGGCTATGATGATAACGAAGTGCTGAACAAGATGCAGGAAGATGCGGGCATCAGCATTGAATGGAATTGTATGAGCGATTCTTTATCGGAACAGGTAAATATCCGTATTGCCGGGGATGAGCTTCCAGACGCATTTTTGGGTGTCGGATTCAGCAATTATGATTTGACAAACTATGGTATGGATGGTACGTTTATTGATTTGACGCCCTATCTGACCGAAGAGTATATGCCGAATTTAAGTAAAATATTGGACGAAAATCCAGATATCAGAAGCGCGATTACGATGAGCGATGGAAACATCTATGGGCTTCCGGCAGGGGAGCAGATGGGAACCGCAGGGATTGGCGCAGAGAACGATTACAGCATCTATACGATTCCACAGTTTTCCATGATTAACAAAGCATGGCTGGACGATTTAGGACTGGATGTGCCGACCACACTGGATGAGCTTCACGATGCGCTGCAGGCTTTTAAAGATAACGATATGAGCGCGAAATATTATGGAAATGAAGCGGGAACCACGATTCCCATGAGCACGGGATTTGATCAGTGGTGCTGGGGACAGAATATCTTCTATGCAGGATTCGGGTTTACGAACTGGCCTAACGACGTCTGCAACGATTTGGTTCTAAACGACGACGGAACGGTTGATTTTGTCTGCGCGTCAGACAATTACCGCGAAGCGCTGACCTACTTCCATGATTGGTATGCCGATGGTCTGATGGATTTGGAAATGTTCAGCCAGTCCGATACCCAGTTGATTGCGAAGTGTTCCCAGGGATATGTCGGCGTTGCGACATGGTGGTATATCGAAGAAGTTATGGGCGACTATGCAAAAGATTATGTATTCCTGCCGATTCTGGATGGTCCGGATGGAACCCACAATGTAACGGTGCGTACCGGCGGCGGTATTAACAGTGGAAATCTGAATGTTACAAGCGCTTGCAAGAGTCCGGCGGCGCTGCTGAAATTCTTTGATATGTGGTATGAACCGGAGAACGTAATGCAGCTTCAGTATGGCCCGATTGACGTTTATTTCACATCGCAGGATGAAAACGGCGTATGGGAAAGTATCACAGATGAAGAGAGCCAGGAAAAATATGGAAAGAGCGCCGGGGAATTAAAAGGCGAATATGAAGTCTATGGACCGAAGCTGATTCTCAGTGATTATTATAGTACGACCTTTAAGATGGAAGATCGTGCCATAGAGCGTCTGACAGACTTAAATGATTACTGGATGGCATATGTTGACAGTGCGGTTACTTATCCTGTAGACTGTGTTTATACGGAAGATGAGTTAGACACGATTGACAGATACAAACCAGATTTTGAAAGCACTGTATCGGAGCAGGAAGGGCTCTGGCTGAAAGAGGGCGGTCCCGATGATGCTGCATGGGAAAGCTACCTTACCACGCTGAAAGAAAACTGCGGTATGGAAGAATTAAGGGCAGTCTATCAGGCGGCTTATGACCGCTATGCGAGTGCAGGAACGGAAGAATAAAGAAAATGCGGCAGAATAATGCCGGATTCTTATAGAAAATCAGAATGTTAATACCGGAGTGGAAAAGCGTAAATATCTGCTCCGGTATTGCACTATAAACAGTTAGAAAACCGGAAGCGGTTTGGAATCATGAAAAGAATAGGGGTGTGGTTATGACAAGTCAGATTTTGCGCGATGCAAGAAAATATGAAGAAACAATGGAAAAAAAGATTACGCAGGAGCAGAGACCGGGATTCCATCTGTCTTCCCGTGTAGGCTGGATGAACGACCCGAACGGTTTTTCTTTCTATCAGGGCGCGTATCATCTATTTTATCAGTATTATCCGTATGCTTCCCATTGGAACTCCATGCATTGGGGACATGCGGCAAGCAGGGATTTACTGCATTGGGAGTATCTGCCCGCCGCGCTTGCGCCGGATGCGGATTACGACAGGGACGGCTGTTTCTCAGGGAGCGCCCTTACCCTGCCAGACGGAAGGCAGTTGTTATTGTATACGAGCGTATCCAAGGAAACCCAGCCGGATGGAAGCATGAGAGATATACAAACCCAGTCGATTGCGATCGGAGATGGCATGGATTATGAAAAATACCCGTCGAATCCAGTCATCGACCAAAGCAGTCTGCCTGAAAACGGAAGCAGGTATGATTTCCGCGACCCAAAAATCTGGCAGAAGGCGGATGGCTCTTTTCGCTGTGTGGTAGGAAACGGAGTTGCAGAAGGCGGCGGACAGGTGCTTTTATATCGTTCGCAGGACGCTTTGTCCTGGGAATTTGAAAAAATATTTGCCGAAAATCGCAGCCGGTTCGGGAAGATGTGGGAATGCCCAGATTTCTTTATGCTGGATGGCAAGGGTGTGCTTCTCGTCAGCCCGCAGGACATGCTGCCCCAGGGCTTTGAATATCATAACGGAAACGGTACGCTCTGTATGGTGGGCAGCTATGACGAGCAGACAGATACTTTCGTGGAAGAACGAAATCAGGCGATAGACTATGGAATCGATTTTTATGCGCCCCAGACAGTTCTTGCACCCGACGGACGGCGGATTATGATTGGCTGGATGCAGAACTGGGATACCTGTATCCTGCATTCCGCAGAGAAACCGTGGTTTGGACAGATGAGTCTGCCGAGGGAGCTTTCCATCAGAGAAGGGAGACTTTTCCAGCAGCCAGTCAGAGAGTTAGAAGCGCTTCGCGGTGAAAAGGTACAGTATGAAAATGTCACATTTTCAGATGTCATAAAGTTGGAAGGCGTAAAAGGCAGAAAAGTGGATATCGAGCTGTCCCTGCGCCCCAAAGAAGGGGCGGAGCTTTACCGGAAATTTGCCATGCGTTTTGCCCAGGATGATACATACCATACGTCCATCAGCTTCAGACCGTATGAATCTATTTTGAAAATTGACAGAAAGTTTTCCGGCTCCAGAAGGGCGATTATCCACCAACGCCGCTGCCTTGTGCCGAAACAGGGTGGAAAGATGAAACTTCGGGTGATACTGGATTATTTCAGCGTCGAAGTGTTTGTGAACGATGGGGAATATGCGATGTCGGCAACGATGTATACGGATATTGCCGCAGACGGCATTTCCTTCTTCGCTGACGGGGCAGTGACGATGGATGTGGTTAAGTATGAGTTGATGGATTGAAAAGGGGGGGACGTTTTGAATGATGTAAGAAAGAGAAAATGGCGCAGAATCTATCTGGCAGCAGTTCTTTTGCTATTGGTTTCTATCAGCGCGGGATGCCAGGGTACAGAGAAAGAGTCAGATAATCTGCTTTTGTATCTTTCATTCGATGAAAAGACGGGAACCGAGATTGCGGACAGCGCCGGGAAAGTACAAGATGCAGAGGTACATTATCTTTATAATCATGCGGCATATATGGAAGATAGAGAACCGGAATGGCGGGAAAATGGAGTAAACGGCGGTTCCCTGCTTTTTGACGGCAACTCTACCTATATAGAGTATGACCCGGAAGAAATCTGTGTGTCGGGGGAAACTTTTTCAATCAGCGTATGGGTGGCTCCCAGAGCATTTGAATGGGACGACCCGAATGCAGCAGAAAATGGAACCGAACATTTGACCAGTATAGTCAGTCAGTATGATAAAAAGAAATGTCAGGGAATCCTGTTAGGATATCAGCGGTTCGGCAGACTGAGTTTCCAGGTTGGCACGGGAGATGAATGGATTACACTTTGGGGCGATGAGGAAAAACTGCAGAAATATCAATGGAATTTTGTGACGGCAACATTTGATGGCGCCAATGGCGAAATGAAGTTATACTTAAACGGGAATCAAGTTGCCTCTAAAGATATCCAGCCCGGAGCGCAGATTAGCCCTGCGGAGCGTAAGAAATTTCTTGTCGGTAAAAATTCCGATGCAGAACAGATTGCGGCGGGTACCTATAATATGTTTGCCGGGCTGATGGATGAGTTAAAAGTATCCGGCGATGTCATGGCGGAAGAAGAGGTGACGCTCCAGGAAGCGCCGGAAATTGCCTTGGAAGATATCTGGCTGGAAAATATTTTAACACAGAATATTTATAAGACACAATATCATGGTGGACCGTATCAGCATTGGATGAACGAACCCCATGCACCGTTTTATTATAACGGAATGTATCATTTGTTTTATCAGAGCAATATGGTCGGAACTTACTGGCGTAATATTTGTTGGGGACATTTGGTAAGTGAAGATATGGTACATTGGACGCCGATGAAAGAAGCGATTACGCCATGTGAAAATTCCGTCGTCCCGGACGGCGTATGGTCGGGTGGCGCAGCTATGGACGTAAACGGAGTACCGTTGCTATTTTTTACCGCAGGAAATGACAGTTATGCCAAAGATGGGTTGATTTCTAATCAGAATATCGGGGTTGCCTATCCGAAAGACCTTACAGACCCCTATCTGACAGAATGGGTTATCTGCGACGAACTTGCCATACAGCAGGTGGAAGGACAGGGAAGAGCGGGTGAATTTCGGGATTCCCATATCTGGAAAGAAGGCGATATATGGTGCATGTTAGTCTGTACGGGCAGTATGGAACAGGAAGGCGGAAGCGCAGTTTTATACGAGTCGGAAACTTTGGAAGTAAAGGAAGATGGTACGATAGATATGGACTGGAAGTATATGGGACCTGTCTACGAGATGGAAAATCAGCCAATGACTTACGGAACTAGTTGGGAATTGCCAATTATCCTGCCGCTTACCAATGAAGCGGGTACTGCTACGAAGTATATTTTCATGATTTCCCCTGCGCCTGCGGGGCTTGCCGATAATAAAGTTTATTATTTTCTGGGTGATTTCGACGTGGCTACAGGAAAATTCACACCGGATGAACGTTTCGATAATCATCCGGCGCTGCTTGATTATGGAAGCAACGTCTTTACTGGACCAAGTGTCTTGGTTGATCCGCAAAGCGGTGACGTCTGCGTATTCAGTATTATGCAGGATCAGAGGACGGGTGCGGAAGAAGGCGCTGCCGGATGGGCGCATTGTGTCGGGCTTACGAGAAAAATCTGGCTGAATGATGAAGGAAGCGATGTAAAAATGAGTCCCATTGACGCGCTACATACTTTAGAAGGAAGCGTTCTGGCGGACGAAGAAAATCTTGCCATAGAGCAGGCAAATGATATACTAGATGGTGTGAAAGGCGACCTGTTATATATCAAGGCAGTCCTAACCCCGGAAGATGCGCAGGAGTTTGGGATTCAACTAAAGACCGACGAGAACGGCGATACGACTTCTTATACCTATCGGATAGAAGACACTACGATATCCGGTGATACGAGAAATAAAGGGAGTGCAGCGTCAACCAGCCATGTGTTAGGAACGCTTTCCTTACAGGATGGGAAACTGTCTATGGAAATTTATATTGACCGCTCCTTGGTGGAAGCTTTCTTTAATGAGGAAAAATCGATTTCAATCCGCAGCTATAGCGCGTATGATTCCCAAGGAATACAATTATTTGCGGATGGAAATGTAACGGTAGACAGTCTATATATTGCCACAATGCAGTCAATTTATGATGAAGAATAATCCTTCCTGCGGACATAAGGAAGGGGAATAGGGATTTGCCATAAAAATGAGAAACAAAACAGGAGGAATCGAAAATGCGGAATTTTGATGTAACGGCGCTGGGGGAATTGTTGATTGATTTCACGGAAAACGGAAAGAGCGGGCAGGGGAATCCCCTTTTTGAAGCAAATCCCGGCGGCGCGCCCTGTAACGTGCTTGCCATGCTGACCAGGTTAGGGCATAAAACGGCGTTTATTGGCAAAGTTGGAGATGACTTTTTCGGGGAACAGCTGAAAGGCGCGATAGAAGAAGTCGGTATCTGCGCCGATTCCCTGCGTATCGATGAAGAGGTGCATACGACGCTGGCGATGGTGCATACATTGCCGGGTGGCGACAGGGAATTTTCCTTCTACCGTAATCCCGGCGCGGATATGATGCTGACGGAAGAAGAAGTGCCAGAAAACCTCATCCGGGATTCTAAGATTTTTCATTTCGGAACCTTGTCCATGACCCATGAGGGCGTGAGGAAGGCAACTAAGAAAGCCGTGGAAATCGCCAAAGACGCTGGATGTCTGATTTCTTTTGACCCGAATCTGCGTTTCCCGCTCTGGAAAAGCGAAGACGAGGCGAGAGGACAGGTTTTGTACGGACTGAGGTTTTGCGACGTTTTGAAAATATCCGATAACGAAATCCAGTGGCTGACCGGAAAAGAGGATTATACGGAGGGCGTGCAATGGCTGAAAGAAAGATACGATATTCCGTTGATTCTTGTATCTATGGGAAAAGAAGGAAGTCGCGCCTACTATCGGGAGAACATCGTGGAAGTGAAACCTTTTCTGCGGGATAATACAATTGAAACGACGGGTGCGGGTGATACATTCTGCGGCTGTGTCCTACACTACCTATTAGAGCATGATATCAAGGAGCTTGACGAAAGTGGGCTGCGGGAAATGCTTCGTTTTGCAAACTGCGCGGCGTCTTTGATAACCACGAAAAAGGGCGCGCTGCGAGTGATGCCTTCCAGAGAGGAAATTGAGGCTGAGTTGGAAGGGTGATGTAGGAAAAATAGTTTAAAAAGTGTAGATCGTGAAAGAACAGCAGGTCTGGGGGGATTTGCTGTTTTTTTTGTGTGAGGATATTGTTGCGAGGACCAAAGTTTAAAACAAATAAGGAAAAATCAATCTGAAGAAGTCACCTTCAATCAAGAGACGACATTGTGCGGAAAATCAATTTTAAATAATATAGCGAAGGCAAAGAAAAAAGGATATTTTATTGAACTACATTATATTGGAATTGAAAGTGTAGATATTGCCAAAGAAAGAGTATTGGAACGTGTAAGACAGGGCGTTCATCGCCCTGTGGTGTTGGTCTGAATGTTATCGCCCATTGTTCCTCCTTAATGTCAAAAAAATAGAGCATATAGATTTCCGTTTCTATATGCTCTAACGCTGTTATTGTATTTGATTTTGATTGATATGATTGATTTATGCCAACTGCATTGATTGGCTTTCCAATTCCTTAATTATGTCAAGAGATAACTCTGTATAATCAGCTATATCCTCCAATGGCATTTTGCCAGCCTTTATCATGCGGATAGCTGTCTTTTTTGCCTTGTTCTGTTCAGCTTCCTGAGCCGCTTCATAACGCTCACTTTTAATATAAGACCTTATAACTTCTTCCTCATCAAATAAACTCATCATAATTGACACAACCTCCTTTTCCCTGTCAAGCAGATACTCCCTTAACACATTTTTATCTTTACAGATACGAATAGTTTCCGTAATGGTTTTTCTCGTCCTGCCATATAGCTTCATCTGTTCATTATATACTTTACAGAAAATAATATACTGATTGATTA
>JAMPHJ010000121.1 GCA_023663465.1 Muribaculaceae bacterium
TCCTATTTCATTGAAATTTATTGCTTTTTCAATAAAAATACTGCATAATAAAATGGAAAAGCAGAGTGAAAAATATAGGAAGAGGTAAGTGGGTTGGAAAATTTAATAATTGTCATATAGTAATCTGAATTGGGGAAACGGCATTTCCCCAATTTAAGGTCTATAGTTATGAAAGGAATTTTATGGAAGAATTTATAAAGGAAAGTTTTTATAAACAAGTATTGAAGTTATTTCAAAATGCAAAAAAGAGTGTTTCTACCGCTGTTAATATGACAATGGTTTATTCATATTATGAAGCGGGGAGAATGATTGTTGAGGAAGAACAACAGGGAAAAGAACGGGCAGAGTATGGAAAATATATATTAAAACAGTTGTCAGAAAAGCTTACAAAAGAACTTGGGCGAGGTTTTTCCTATGATAATTTGAAATTAATGCGAAAATTTTATATGGTTTATTCCAAAGATTCAATTGGGGAAACGGCATTTCCCCAATCTGAACAGTTGCCAACAACGAGGGAAGGACGTAAATTTTATTTAAGTTGGTCGCATTATTTGATTTTAATGCGAATTACCAATGAAGATGAACGTCATTTCTATGAAATTGAGTCTTATCGTAATAGCTGGAATAAGAACGAGTTGGGGAGACAGTATGGAAGTTCACTTTATGAAAGATTAGCATTGAGCAGAGATAAAAATGAGGTTATGCGGCTTGCACAGGAAGGACAAGTAATTGAGTCGCCGGAAGATATTTTTAAAGATCCTTATGTTTTGGAGTTTACAGGTTTGCCGGAATTGGCATCATATTCGGAGTCAGAATTGGAAGAAAAGATTATAAATCATTTACAGCAATTTTTGTTGGAACTAGGGAGAGGGTTTACATTCGTGGGACGACAGGTGCGTTTTACATTTGAAGAGGATCACTATCGGGTTGATTTAGTGACATATAATCGCTTATTGCGTTGTTTTGTGTTATTTGACCTTAAAATTGGGAAATTGAAGCATGAAGATATAGGACAAATGCAAATGTATGTAAATTATTATGACCGTAAAGTAAAAATGGAAGATGAGAATCCTACAATTGGAATTATCATTTGTAAAGATAAAAAGGATGCAGTAATTGAAATGACTCTGCCAGAGAACAATAACCAGATATTTGCGAGCAAATATCAGACTGTTCTTCCGAGTAAGGAGGAGTTGCAGAAATTATTAGAAGATAGAAATTGGGAGTAAAGTATTTGCTTTTCCAGCGCACCTATGTTAAAATAAGAAAAACGTCGCATGTAAATGGGCTGTTTTGCACGCATATCCGGGGCGGAAAACCAAGGGATAGCGTGCAGGAAGCCCGGTTTTTATCAAGGTGGGTATGTCTATGTTGAAAAGGAAAGCATCGGAATATTTTAATCAGTGGAAACAGAAGAAGAGGAAAAAGGCGTTGTTGGTGACTGGCGCCAGAAGAACGGGGAAAACGAGCTGTATCCGGCAGTTCGGGCAGGAGCAGTATGAGCATTTTATCGAGATTAATTTTAAGGAAGATAAATCGGTCGCAGCCGTTTTTGAGAAAGTCTCGGATGTGGATGGGTTTATCGGGCGGCTTGCCGTACATACCGGGGAGGAAATCGAGCCGGGCAAGACGCTGCTTTTTCTGGATGAAGTACAGGAGTGCAGTAGTGTGAAGGCGGTTGTGCAGCTTTTAATCAGGGATGGAAGGTATGACTGCATTGAATCCGGGCGGTATTCCCAGCCGGCTTATTATGAGGAAGTTTACCGGATGTATCCGCTGGATTTTGAGGAATTTCTGTATGCCAACGGAATACGCAACGCGACGATAGATTATGTGAGGGACTGCTATGAGCGGGGCTGGGAAGTGAGCGGAAGCGTCCATGAGATGATGAAACGGCTTTTTAACACCTATGTGACTGTAGGCGGTATGCCGGAGGCAGTGCAGGCCTTTATAGAGCAGCGTGATATGGATAAGGTTCTGGAAGTCCAGAAGGGGATTCTGGAGCTATTTTTAGAGGATATCGACGGGGCGTCCGGGGATATTACGAAAAACGATAAGATGAAAATGAAGAAAATTTTAGAATTTCTTCCCGCTGAGCTTGGCAAGGGACTGAAACGCTTCCTGCTGGCGGATATTAAAAAAAGCGCGAGGATGGAGCGGTACGAGGATAGTCTGAATTATCTGGCGGACGCAGGGATGACGCTGCCCTGTTATTATGTGAGCGAGCCGAAACATCCGCTTAAAAATATGGAAAAACGAAATCTCTTCAAGCTGTATCTGGTCGATACGGGGCTGCTGCGGGCGATGTATCATATGCAGGGCAAAGAGGAACGGATAGATATCTTTTTGGAAAATGCGGTGGCGCAGGTACTGGCTGCCAAAGGATTTTCTCTATGGTATTTTAACGAGAAAAATAAGGGGGAGCTGGGATTTCTTATTCAGAAAGGGCGGGATATCCTTCCGATAGAGGTAAAAGGGGAAGGCGCCCACAAGGAACATGCTGCGCTAACGTTTGTTCTGGAACGGAAAGGATGGAATCTGCGCGAAGGGCTTGTATTCTGTGATAGAAATATCGAGAAAGAGGGCGCTGTCCGTTATCTGCCCTGGTATATGATTCTCTTTTTGAACCGCTGATTGTATGCGGGTAAAAGAAAGGCAGTTTTATGATGGGAAAAAGGATTCTGATAACGGAAGACGATGCGGATTTGGCGGGCATTACCAAGGATATGCTGGAAGGATACGGCTACGAGGTGCAGGTTGCCGGCAGTTTGGAGCAGACTTTTGCAATGCTGACAAAGGATGCCTTCGATTTATTGCTTGTGGATATCAACCTGCCGGATGGCAGCGGTTTTGACGTGTGCAGGGAGCTGCGCAGGATTTCTAAAGTGCCGGTTATTTTTGCCAGCGCCAGGACGGGGGAAACAGATAAAATAAAAGGACTGGACATGGGCGGGGATGATTATCTTGCCAAGCCCTATTCTTTGCGGGAGCTGTTAGCGAGAATCAATGCGCTGCTTCGGAGGACTTACGGGGAGCAGGAGGATATGCCCGTCTATGAATTTAGTGGAATCCGGGTGGATACGGGAATGCGGAAAGTAGAGCGGGACGGCGCAGAGATAAAACTTGCGCTGCGAGAGTTTGACCTTTTGGCATATCTGTGCGCCCATCCGAATCAGGCCATCCGCAAGGAAACGCTTCTTCATGAGGTGTGGGGCGCTTTTTCAGAGGCGGAGACGGCGACCGTGGCAGTCCATATCAGATGGCTGCGGGAAAAACTGGAAAAAGACCCCGCCCATCCGCAGCTTATCAGGACTGTGTGGGGCGTGGGTTATCAGTTGGAGTGGGAAAGAAGGGAGTGCCCGGCAAAGTGAAAAGCGGATGGATAAAAAAGGCGTTCCTTTTTATCGGATTATTTGGTCTTATCGCCCTGGCGGGCATTTTCTATATGCCCGGCTATGAGGCGGAAACGGATGAGGAAAACGCGTTAGTGCTGCTCAATGAAATCAAGCAGTTGACGGCGGATACGGAAGGTTCTTATGCAGCAAAGGAACAGATTGCGGCATTGGAAGAACAATTACAGAAACGGACGGCCACGGCGCAGACTGCACAAATGAGAAAAACCGCCCTTATTTTTCTGGGAATCACCCTTCTTTGTCTGCTTGCCGGCTGTATTTTTTTCTATTTTAAAATCTTGCGACCTTTTTCTAAACTGGAAGACTATGCGGAACAGATTGCAAAAGGGGATTTTACCGTTCCCTTGGAATATGAAAGAGAGAATCTGTTTGGCGCGTTTACCTGGGCATTTGACCATATGCGGAAAGAAATCGTGGCCACGCGGGAGCGCGAAGCGGCTGCCATCAAAGAGAATAAGACGATTATCGCCACGCTTTCCCATGACATCAAGACACCGATTGCTTCTATCCGGGCGTATGCGGAAGGATTAGAGGCGGGCCTGGATACGGATTATGCGACGAGGGAACGCTATCTGCAGGTGATTATGCGAAAATGCGACGAGGTGTCGCGGCTTGTAAACGATTTGGCGCTGCATTCCCTTTCGGAATTAGAACAGCTGGAAATCAACCTGCAAAAGTGCGACATGAAAAATCTGCTGACGGAAATCTTACAGGATTTGGAGTATCCTCTTCTGGTATGCCATCAGCCATTTCCAGAAGCGGAACTATTAGCGGATGAAAAAAGGCTGGCGCAGGCGGTTACGAATCTTTTGGAAAATGCCAGAAAGTACGCGCCGGAAAGTACCGTGGAAGTCTGGGCAATTCTGACAAAAGAAACCTACGAAATTCATATCCGGGATTACGGCGGCGGTATCAGACCAGAAGACATGCCCTTTGTGACGCAGAAATTCTACCGTGGACAAAACGTGCAGAACCAGCCAGGCTCCGGTCTGGGACTCTACATCGTGAATTACATCATGGACAGAATGCAGGGCGGACTGCGCCTTATAAACCACGAAACCGGGTTAGAAGCCGTGTTGTGGCTGCCCTTGTGCAATGTTCTTTCCGTTGAATAGGCAGGGCAGGTAGAAAGCCCGCGAAGGTCCTCGAAAAACGCCGGCACTTAGCGAAAAAGACGCAACGCGGCTTTTGAGCTTAGTACCGCTGCGTTTTTCACGGAGCGCAAGCGTGCCTTCGCGGACTTTCTACCTGCTCTGCCGCTTTAAACCGCAGTTAATATTTTTTCTTAAAGACTTCTTAATAATTCTTCTGATAGAATATCCATAAAGGCGGCGTCAGACAGTGTATTTACCTGCCTGGCGCCGCCATTCTCTATTTTAGAAAGGATAAATTTATGAACACAATCATTATGAAAACAGTGGATTTATGCAAAAGTTTCGCCAATAACGGCGGGCAGAATCATGTACTGGATATGGTTAACTTAGAAATTTACGAAGGAGATTTTACGGTCATCATGGGTTCTTCCGGTGCGGGAAAGTCCACGCTCCTCTATGCGTTAAGCGGCATGGATAAACCCACGGGCGGGGAAGTGCACTACAAGGGGCGCATGATTAGCCGTCTGAAGGAAAAAGAGATGGCGTCTCTGCGTGCCGGGGAGTTTGGCTTTGTTTTCCAGCAGGCGCATCTTGTCAGCAATCTGACGCTGCTTGAAAACGTAGCCGTAACGGGCTATCTGCGTAAAAAGAGGAGTGGAAAGGAAGTCTTAGAGCGGGCAGGGGAGCTGCTTGCGCGTATGAATGTAGGCGGGGCGGCGGATAGGCTGCCTTCCCAGGTATCGGGCGGGGAAGCGCAGCGGGCGGCGATTGCAAGGGCGATGATGAATGAGCCGGGGATGATTTTTGCGGATGAGCCGACCGGGGCGCTGAATAAACACAATACGCAGGAGGTATTGAACCTTCTAAGCGGGCTGCATGATAAGGGGCAAAGTATCCTGATGGTAACGCACGATATGAAGGCGGCAATCCGCGCCACCAGACTGTTGTATCTAGAGGATGGTAAGGTAATAGGGGAAATGTCGATGCCGCCCTATCGCAGCGAAGATGCGAAAAACCGGGAAAAGCAGGTAAACGCGTGGCTGACTTCTATGGAGTGGTAAAAAAAGGTGACATGTGTTGTGAACAGTTTGGTACGAAAGCACGTTTAACGATTATGGAAACGCCGCGTAAAGCGGACGGAAGGAGTCATGATGAAATATAAGACATTATTGAGGGCGAATTTAAAGAGTCAGAAAGGAAGTTTTGCCGGGATTGGGATACTGGTTTTGATTATTACGGTATCGCTTTGCGCCGTTTTATCCATATGGAAAAATGCCAACGCCTATGAGGAAGCGCAGTTAGAACGGATAGGATACGGGCAGATTACCTATTGGCTGTTGGGAGGTTTCGACAGGGATAATTTGCTGGCGCAGCTACAGGGCGTGGAAGACGTGGAAAAGGCAGAAATGCAGGAAATTGTAACATGTGACACTTATGTCGTATATGGAACGGACGAAATGACAGAAGTGTCAGGTACGCTGCAGATGGTAGAATGGGGCAATCCCCAATATGATTATGCGATCTACCGTAGCGACCTTACGGGCATGAATCCTGCGCCGGAAGGGCTGGAAGATGGGGAAATTTATGTATCCCCGGCTTTTACTTCCTTATATGATGTGCAAATCGGAGACAGAATAGAAATCCCTGTGGCGGAAGGCGAAGAAAAGGAACTCTATACGATAAAGGGATATTTCGAGGACGCGGTGGAAGGGAGCGCCCTCATGGGCATCAAACAGGCGCTTATGACGGAGAGCGACTTAGAAAGGCTTGCTGCGCGGATAGACGCTGCGGGCGAAAAAGCGCTGGCGCAGAATGCCGTCATGGTGCATGTGTTTCAGAAGGCAGACAGTAATTTAAAGCCGGCGGAATTTTCAGAAGTTTTAAATGAAAAAACAGATTTGTCTAAAATACCCGGCTTTTCTTATTCAAGGTCTGCAATGAAGGGATTTATGCTGATTTTACAGAATCTCTTTGCAGGATTTCTGATGGTATTTGTGTTGGTGCTCCTCATCGTGGCAATTATTGTCATCGGGCATAATATCAGCAGCAGCATCGAGCAGGATTATGTGGACATGGGGATTTTAAAGGCCGTTGGCTATACACAGGCGGATTTGCGCATCGTGCAGATGCTCCAATATCTGGCGGTAGTTGTCTGCGGGATACTGCCTGGGATTCCTTTATCGGCGCTGGCAGTCAGGGGGATTAACCGGTTGACGGTCCCGGTAGTGGGACTTTTTATTCCGGCGGATATTCCGGTGGACGAAAGTATCCTCTCGCTTGCGGCGCTTTTATTGCTTATCCTGGGATTTGTCTGTGTGAAAACGGCAAAAATCGCGAATATTACACCGATACGGGCTATTCGCGGGGGTGCGGAGGATATTTATTTTAAGAGTCGTTTCTTAGCCCCGATTCATCAGAAAGGTTTAAGTTTCTGGCTTGCCTACAGGCAGCTTGTATCGGGGAAAAAGCAGTATCTGAGCGTTGTTTTCGTATCTGCGCTATTAGTCTTTTTCCTATCCTTGATTGTCAGGATGGGTGCGTGGCTGGGACCAGACGGCAAGGGGCTGATGGATTCTTTTACCGCGTCCAGTTATGATCTGGGAATTATTTATACGGACGAATCCCTCAGAGAAGAGGTGGAGGAACTGATGGAAACTGAGGCAGGAATCCAGGACGTTTATCAGTTTACGAGATCCAGAGCTTTTTTGAATCAGGTAGATTATCTGATCAATGTGTGTTCTACCGCGGAGTATTTTCACATCTTAGAGGGAAGAACCTGTCGCTATCAGAATGAAATCGTGGTAACGGATTTGGTGGCGGAAGAGCTGGGCATATCCATCGGCGATACGGTCACAGTCAGCAGTTTTGGCAAAGAACTGGACTTTATCATTTGCGGCATCTATCAGTGTGCCAACGATATGGGGGCGAATTTCGCCGTTACAAAGGAAGCTTACGAGCAGTTTGCAGTAGAAGAAGCGAAGCAGATTTCTTACTGGAATTTCTATCTATTGGAAGACACTTCTCTTGTGGATGAAATGATAGAGACGCTTCAGAATACCTATGGGGAACGGCTGGAACTGGATGAGAATACCTGGTCTGGGACGGACGCCATTGTGGCAGCGGCTTCTTCCATGATGATGTTTATGTTTGTCGTTGCAATTGTTTTCATTTTGGTTACGGTCAGCATGACAGGGGGAAAAATTCTATATAAGGAGCAGCGCGATATGGGCATCTATAAATCCCTTGGCTTCGTATCGGCGAAATTGCGGCTTGCTTTTTCGCTGCGCTTCGGCATGGCGGGAACGGCAGGTTCTTTACTGGGGATGGCGTTGAGCGCTTACCTGACGGATCCGTTGGCAACGGCAATGCTGAAAATCTGCGGCATTGGGCGGTTTACTTCCAGCTTGACGCTATTTCGGATGCTGCTTCCGGTGGCTGCAGTGGGCGTTTTGTTCCTTGTTTTCGCTTATTTGCTGGCAGGGAAGGTGAAAAGGGTGGAAGTGGGGATTTTGATTGTGGAGTAAAAGAGAATAAAAATATGGAATGGCGTATGGAAACAGTAAAATGTAAACCATGCGCTTTTTTTTGTGCTTTTTGGAAATCTCTTTTCTGGTAAGGGCTTAACAAGTTTGTATCCGTCTGGCTATAATGGTGTCGAAAGGGGGTGTTGCTCGCATATCATTTAATAGGGTGTAGATGGCGGCAGAAAGGATATGGTTATCAATATGAAAAGAACGATTACAGAAGAGAAATTGGCTGGTTTTTGGAATTATTTACTGGAAGAGGAGCGCAGCAGGAATACGGTTGAGAAATACCTACATGACGTCCGTAAACTTATGAATTATGCACAGGGGAGGGAAATAACTAAAAACCTGATGATGAAATTTAAAGAAACTCTTATGCAGGACGAGCAAGAAGAAACTCAAGGCAAAGAAACAGGCAGTAAAGGCATGGCTGCGGGCAGGTGACATCGCTTCACACGGGCTGCCACGACGGGATATCCATTGCATGCATTTTCCGCAAATACCAGAAGAAGGCCGGCATTGTGCATGCCATTGGGGATGGAAAAACCCTGCAGGGCATGCAAGAATGGATACGACATCGAATGGGAAGATGACGAAGAACTTTTAAAGCGGCTCCACTGCTTAAAGTAAGACAATGATTATCCCGACTTTTTGACGCAGATTCTTTAAA
>JAMPHJ010000122.1 GCA_023663465.1 Muribaculaceae bacterium
GTAAATCTCAAATTCGGCGTATATCACACAATGGATATGCTGAATGACAGTGCGGTCTTGTTGGATAAATGCACGGATAAAAGAGAAAAGAACCTTGTAACAGATTTCCTCGCATTGTGGAACAAAAAAGAAAGTGGTGAATAATCCGGGATAAGGTAAACGGGCAGCAATATCATTAACATCTAGACCATGTGGTTTAGGTGTTATTTTTTTGCCCTAAAACGGGTATGCAGCTTAAAGAGTCGCACGTTGGCAATATAGGGGCAAGGACGTACCCGCTGTGTGAACTTTATATAAATAAAGAAACGCCGCCTGTAATGCCAAAATACAGCCGACGTTCCATTTTTTTACACATTTCTCTATTTTCTTATGCAGTTGCGACCTTTTTCTGCGTTGCAATACCTCTACAGAATATCAGCTTAAATACCGTGCGTACAAGAGGCTGGATGAAAAACAGCTGTGTAAAGAAGGCGAATGGGAAGTTAAAACATACCAGTTTCAGCCAGTTGGCAAAAAAGGTAAAAATGTTAAATCCCATCGCGCTGTACGGGTAGTACAAAATAGCGGCAAGAAAACTCATTATCGGACACATCAGCCCGACTGTTGCGCAGATAATGGCGGATTCAAACAAAACGGGATGCGTCTTGGCAGGGTCGAAGCATTTGCTGGCGAGTTTGAAAGAGAGTGGACTTCCTATCACAACTTCCAACAGATAAGCAAGGCAGAACTCAATCAATACAATTCCCCAGATGGGAAGGCGTCTTCCCAATACTTCCACGCCCCCTAAGATGTTAATTGCCTGGATGACATGGGGAACCTGCGCCCCGCTGGCAAGGCTGGCATATTCCGTCAATACTCCCCCATTAATAACATACAGGCTGTAAAATACATAGGCGTGGACAGTAATAACTACCGTAATAAGTGCAAAAATCATTCTTTGTGCTTGGTTTCTAGGCATAATAAATTTCCTCCTTTTGGACAAAAAAGCAACACAAGCGTTTCGTTGCAATTTTCTGATTCCGCCCAATAAAACATATGTACCGTAATCAGATTTATGTGCAATGCACTACTTGTGTCGTTTATGTCGTCTCATATTTTGTTATAGGAATTGCTCGACAACGCGGAAGAATGCAAAGCATTCTTCCCAAGATAATCGCATAAGCGATTTTCTTGTAGATAATTGCGCAAGCAATTTTCTTATATTACCTGCGTTAGTCTATCATATTTTTTTCTCAGAGGTCAAAGGGCATATTATACAAAATACTGCAAGGATATATCTAGGCAAAATGGAAAAAGATAGGACAAACAGATTTTTGGCGTTTTGTGCAGCTTGACGGTCAAAAAGTGCATGCTGCATATAATTAGCTTGCTTTTTCGGGTGAAAAATATTATAAAGATTCCAGACGGATAAAGACGGAAACCGGGGAAGGTATACGATATTATGAAAGTTACATTGGAACAAATCGGGGAGGGGAAAGAAGAAATCATTATCAGATACAGGCGGATGACAGCGCAGTTAGAAGGAATCGTAAGATATCTGGACGGACAGGGCGGAAAAATCCTGGGATGGAAGGATGGGCAGCAGTGTCTGATAGGGGTTTCGGATATTATTTATCTGGAAAGTGTGGACGGTGCGACCTTTTTCTATACGGAAAAAGAAATGTATCGTTCCGGGTACACGCTGGCATTGTCTGAGTCGCTGTATGCGGAGGAAGGCTTTTTTAGGTGCAGCAAATCCATGATTCTTAATCTTTACCGGATTGATAAATTAAAGAGTATGCCTGGAAACCGGATTGACGCGACGATGGACAACGGGGAGCATATCGTAATTTCCAGAAGATATGCTAAGGAATTTAGGGATATCTTAAAAGGCGGTCTGGGGAAGGGGGGAGTGTCATGAGAAAGAAGCTTCACAAAATTTTATCTTATGAGGTTGGAATCGAGTTTAAGGCGTGCCTGTATTTTGCGATTATCTTATTTTATTATTTCATATTCTGCATCTTACAAGGCAGTTACTATGCGAGCATTGTACTGATGGCGGAAATGGTTCTGACGGCTTATGCGATGGGATATATCCAGGTATATCTGATGGGAAATTTTGACGAGTCAGAGAGTTTTGATAAAAAAAATATTATTGCGACGTTATTCTGTTCTGCGGTTTATGCAGCGACAAGTTATGCTTTGAATTGGTTTGGAAGAAACGGCGCGGTAACGGTAGGATTTTTCTTTTACATGCTGTTAGCATATGGTTGTGTTTTCTTATGTTATAAGATAAAACGGGATGTCGATACGGTGCAGCTGAATCGGGAATTAGCGGATTTTAAGAAGCAAAAAGAAGAGAGTATATGAAAGGGTAAAAATGGAAAATCAGCAATATGCAATCAACATTCAGAATTTAACCAAAAGTTATGGGAAAAAGCGGGGCGTCCAGAATCTGTCCCTGCGCGTAGAAAAAGGAGACATTTTTGGCTTTCTGGGACCAAACGGCGCAGGCAAGTCTACGACGATTCGTTCTTTGCTGGGATTGCTGAAGTATCAGGAAGGGACGGTAGAGATTTTCGGAAAAGATGTGAAATGGCAGCAGAAAGAAATCCTGCGAACGGTGGGCTATATGCCCTCGGAAGCAATGTTTTATCCGTCCATGAAAGTCAGAGAAATTATCCGGCTGGCGGCCGATTTGCGGGGAATGGACTGCGCCGGGGAAGCGGGAATGCTGTGTGACAGGCTGGGCATAGATGTGGAACGGCGGATAGAGGAGCTTTCTCTGGGAAACCGCAAGAAGGTAAGTATCGTGTGCGCCATGCAGCACAAACCTGCGCTTTTTATTTTTGACGAGCCGACAAGCGGGCTGGACCCATTGATGCAGGCAGTGTTTTTCCAGTTGATTCTGGAGTACAACAGACAATGCGCGACGTTTTTCTTATCCTCACATATCTTATCGGAAATCAGAAAGTATTGCCGTCATGCGGCGGTGCTGAAAGCGGGAAGGGTGGTCTGCGCAGATACGGTAGAAAATCTGACGAAGACCAATACAAAGAGAATCCGAATGGTGCAGGACGGGCAGGAAGAAGAATTTGTCTTCCGGGGAAATTTCAATGAGCTGTTTGCGGGTTTCCGGGGGCATGATATCGCGGATATCGTAATCGAGGAACCGGAACTGGAAGAGAGTTTCATGCATTATTATAGCAAAGAATAAAGTCGCAAAATAATGTGCGATTAACAATAGCGTATGCTCAAGAGGAACGCTTTCATTTGTTTAACTGTGGATTCTGGATTCGCGCAATAAAGCTGGCAGAACGGGGTTACAAAAATGGTATTATACAAGCATGAGATGAGGATGAATAAAAAGAGTCTGGCATTGTGGACGCTATGTGTGGGGATGATGTGTTTTGGCTGCATTCTGCTCTATGCGAGTCTGGAAGGGTCTGTCGGGGAAATCGCCAATACGTTTTCAGATATGGGGGCGATGTCGGCAGCATTGGGAATGGATAAGATGAGCCTTGCGACGTTAAGCGGATACTATGCCACGGAAATTGCCATGATGCATAATCTGGGCGGCGCCATGTTTGCCGCGATTCTGGGAACGTGCCTATTATCCAAGGAAGAAGAAGGGCATACGACGGAATTTTTACATGTAATGCCGCTAGGAAGGGACAGAATCGTGCTTGCCAAATATCTGACACTTGTCAGTCATATTCTTTTATTGAATATAATCTGCGTGGGACTTTATCTTCTTGGTTTTCTATTAATGGGGGAAGAGATTCCCGGAAAAGAAATGCTTTTGTATCATGGTGCGGCGTGTATGATGCAGCTTGAGATTGGAACGGTATGTTTTTTACTATCCGCTTTTTCTAAGCGAAACAGGCTGGGTGCGGGGCTTGGCATGACGTTATTGTTATTTGCAACCGATATGATGTGCCGTATCGTTCCGGCAATTGAGGATTTGAAATATATTACGCCTTTTTATTATGCCAGTGCAGCCGATATTTTTACAGAAGGGAAACTCAATATACTCATGCTTGGGATAGGCGTAGGGATTACGTTTTTCTCATACATGGCGGCAAGACTGCGGTATGTGGGGAAAGATTTATAAAGATATCAAAACTGCCAGCTCCATACAAAGAACTGGCAGTTTTATCACACATTTCTTTTAAATAATCTGTTAGATATTTCCGTTGTTAAGTATCCGACTGAAATTCTTTCTGGATGGCGAGATTTACGTCGTCTAGTCCGGTGACGTTGATATTCCGGTTCACTTTCGCGTCATAGGTATCCGCCTTGATGATTTCCGATAAATCGATGCCGGTAGCTTCTTTCATGCTTTCAAACAGTTTTGCCATAACGGCGGGCACATTGCCTGCGACCTGGCTGACGCCGTTTCCGTCGCTGTCGCCGCCGATGATGGTGATTTTATCAATCTGTCCTAAAGGTTCTGCGATTTTTGCCGCGATGTCGGGCAGGACTTTAATCATCATTTCCGCTACGGCAGCTTTGTTATATTTGGCATAAGCTTCCGCCTTCCGCTCCATAGCTTCCGCCTCAGCAATACCTTTTGCCTGGATTGCAGAAGCTTCCGCCTCGCCCACGGCACGAATCCCTTCCGCTTCCTGTTCTTTGGAAAAACGGTCTGCTTCCGCCTGTGCTTTTCGGGCCTCCGCTTCGCGCTGCGCTTCAAACTGCTTTGCTTCCGCATCTTTCTGTCTTTGGTAGAGTGCGGCGTCCGCTCTCTGCTGGGCAGCGTATTTGTCTGCCTCCGCCTGTTTCTTGACTTCCGCTTCCAACGCCCGTTCTTTTACGGCTACCTGTTTCTGCTTTAACTCGATTTCGCGTTCCTGCCTTGCGATATCCGCATTGGCGGTAGTGACTTCGATGGTCTTACGCTGCTCTTCTTTCTGGATTTCGTAAGCAGCGTCCGCCATAGCCTTTTTCGTATCGGATTCCTGCTGTAATTCGGACTTTTTGATGGCCAGCTCGTTCTGTTTCTTGGCGATTTCCGTCTGCGCCGCTACCGCAGCATCATTGGATTCTTTATCTGCCGCTGCCTGTGCGACTTTGATGTCTCTTTCGCTTTCCGCCCTTGCAATAGCGGCGGTTTTCTTGATTTTTACAATGTTATCGATACCAAGGTTTTCGATGACGTCGTTGCCGTCCACGAAATTCTGTACGTTAAAGCTGATGATATCGAGCCCCATAGCAGCTAAGTCGGGTTCTGCATTTTCTTTTACCAGATTGGCAAATTTCTGCCTGTCGGACACCATTTCTTCCAGCCGCATTTTCCCCACGATTTCACGGACATTGCCTTCCAGGACTTCTCTTGCGACGGCGGCTATGTACTGGGTGTCTTTATTTAAGAAGTTTTCCGCTGCCAGCCGGAGTTTATCGGGGTTGTTGCTGATTTTGATATTGACGGTTGCGTCCACATTAATATTAATGTAGTCTGCGGTGGGCACCGCGTTGCTTGTCTTTACGTCTATCGGAATCAGCCGCAGATTCAGCTTATCCAGACGTTCAAAGAAAGGAATGCGGATGCTTGCCTTTCCGATGACAATTTTGGATTTCTTTTTAAAACCGGAAATGATGTATGCCATATCCGGCGGCGCTTTTACATACCCGATTGCCATGAACAGGATAAATAAGAGCACGATGATGACGATAGGTAGTATCCATGTTAGTTTTCCCATTGGTTTCTTTTGTTCCTCCTGTGTTTGTGATTTTTAATCTATTATATGCTGCGGTATATCCGTCCAATCCCCCTGACCTGCCTGACTCGCGGCTGTCTGTCTGATTAGCGGCTGCCTGTGCCTGCATAGGCTTTGGCTTATCAGAGAGGTGGATATTCCACTACATAGTGGTCGTAAGCGTTTATGATTGTGGTAGTTCCATAAGAGTCCACTCTTTTGAAATTCCTGCTGTAATTGGAATGGACATGCCCGTGAAAGAAAAACTTGGGGGCGTACTTTTCAAGGAGCGTCCGAAATGCTAGAAATCCCCGGTGCGGAAGGTCCTCAAGGTCATTAATCTGATAGGCGGGGGCATGGGTCACCAGGATATCGAAGCCTTTATGCCGCCATAGTTTAAACCATAATTTCCGGATGCGGGACTGCATTTCCTGCTCTGTATATTGGTTGGCGGCGCCCGGACGATATTCCATAGAACCGCCCAGCCCCAGGATGCGGACGCCCTGGAAGACGTAAATCGTATCTTCTATGCAGATGCAGCCCTCCGGCGGCTTTTTGTCATACTTGGTATCGTGGTTCCCTTTGACATAGAGCAGGGGGACATTGGCAAGCGTGACAAAAAAACTCAGATATTCTGGACGAAGGTCTCCGCAGGAAATGATGAGGTCAATCCCCTCCAGATATTTCGGGTCGTAATAATCATATAAGAGTTTCGATTCTTCGTCGGCTAATAGCATGATTTTGATAGGGTCATTTTTCGGTGTCCGTTTCATCAATTTTAAGACCCTGAAGCTGTACAAGCTTTTGGGCTTCCTCCGTCAGTTCTTCAAAATCGGGAATTTTTCCCACAACATTTTCTGCGAGCCAGTCCATCGTGATGATTTCTTCCGGCGCTAAAGTCTGCCCTTCCTCACAGCGGATAATTCCGTTCTGGGAGTAGATTAAACCGTCGAAAGGATGAAAGGTTCCGGCGCGGATGGAGCTTTTTAAAAATTCAATGAGCCGGTGGATACCGCGGGGCATATTCTTAGAACAGATAACGTCTATGACGTCGGCGGACATTCCCCACCAGTAATTTACGGCTTTATCGCCTTTTGATCCATCAGCGTCTGCGCTTCCGTTACATAAATTAGTAATAATCCGTTCGTAGAATTTTCCCCAGTCCCAGATAGGCGTTGCAAGGTTTTCGAGGGTTCCGTCTTCCTTTTTCGCATAGAGACCGTATTCCCTGGAAGCGTGTTCCGGGGTGATGACATCACTGTCAGAAATGCAGACAATGCCGTCCTGCGCCAGCCGCTCTTTTGCATCCTGCCCCTTGATTTTGGACCATTCCAGATGCACTTTGACATAAGGATTAATCATTCTGGCGCCTAGTGCAAAGGCGTTAATATTTGCCGTCGTGCCGTAAATCGGATAATCCGCCACATATCCCAGCCTGTCGGTGCGGGTCAGCGCCGCTGCAATAGCCCCCATCAGGAATTTGGATTCATACATTCTCGCATAATAGGTGCGGATGGAGGAGTAGGATAAGTTGATGGAGCAGTTATAAATTCTGATTTTCGGGTGCAGGATGGCGGAACGGACACTTTGATGCACCATCTGCGACGCCGTTGTGAAAATCAGGTTGCAGCCCGAATCAACTGCCTGTTCAATGGCAGCCCCGACCTCGGCGTCCGTATCTGCTTTGTCAATCGCCATTGTCTTTAGTCTGCCCTGATAGACCTGTTCTATGTACATTCTTCCTAATTCATGGGAATATGCCCAACTGGAAGTTTCCGTCGTCTTGGTATAAATGAATGCGATTTTAAGCGATTCCGGCGTAGGGTTTCCCGAAGAAATCAGCCGGTTGAAAAGTGAGGATTTGGGGTCTTCCGGGTTCTGCACCAGCTCTACCGGGCGTCCTTTATCCGCCAGAGTGATTTCCATCCACATCTTCTGCAGCGAGCGGAGCATTTCCTGTTCCGTTTCCTCTTTTACCTGATTGTAACCATAGATTTCTACATATATTAAGAAGGCGTCCGAATAAGTCAAATCCAATTTTTCCCCGTGGGCCTTGCGGAAAGCTTCTTCAAAATTAATGCATACGGAATGAAAGATGAGTCTGTCTTCATCGTTCCACATTTCATCCTCAGCTTTTCCCATAAGTTTTAAAAGCTTCTTATAACTGCCTTCCTTCGTAAAGCACACGTCATAACTCTGGGACACCTCGTAAAAATCCAGAAATTCATAATAAACACGGGTTTCCTTGTCGTCGGTCTTCTTGGGAACCAGACGGGTAACAGTGCCGGGAATGCTGTAAGTGCCCAGGTATTTCATGACACTGACGCGCTTGTTTCCTTCCTGGACGTAGAATTGGTTCATAAATTCATAGGCTACGATGGGATCCCGGATGCCGTCTTCAATCTGATGATTGTAAAGAGACGACCATTTCATGCTAAATTCAGAAGATTCCGGTAAAAGCGGCATAAAATTGTTGGCAAAGGCATTGGTCCGTCCGGCAGTTTTTGTCCCGACGATTTTGGACAGCGGAATATCCATAATGCCCAGACTGATTGGAGCCGCCATTTCCGTATAGGATAAAATGTCGTCGAGCGCCGGCAGGTAAGGGTACTCTCCTTTAATAAGAGCGTTCTGGTAACACCGTCTTCCCTGTTTTAATGCTGTTGAATATTCATATGATGATGCCAAAGTCAAAACCTCCCCAAAACAGATAAAATCGTTGTTTATATGCTGTTTTCCTCTTTTATCTTATCATTTCATAGGAGAAATGCCAAGATTTTTTCAAGAAAATAAAAAAAATGCTTGCATCTTAAAAAAACATCATGTATACTAGTCAGTGCTGTGGCATGATAGCTGTGAAACGTGAGGTTGCTGCCTGCGTGGCAGGTTTTCCGTGGAGCGAATGTCAAGTTAGGA
>JAMPHJ010000123.1 GCA_023663465.1 Muribaculaceae bacterium
GGCTGTTTCTATGGTTGATTATGCAACAGTTCCGGCAGATTTAATGACAGCATTCCAGATTATTCCGTATCAGAGTGCAGAGGATGCCATATATAAGGCGTTAGGGGTGGAATAATGTCTAAATATCCCTAAATATCACCAGATTTGAAAAACCGTTGAAAAACCCTCTTCCTTTTAGTATAATAGTCCATATCAAAAGCCGAAATGCTGGCGCACAAAATTTGCCAGCCCAACAAAGAGCAGATGAAACAAGACTGCCTGAAAGGAATCTGAATGGACGAAAAATTTATTGAGGTAAAACAGCTTTACAAAACATTCCACACCAAGAAGCAGGATATTGAGGTTTTAAAAGGAATCGACCTCTCTGTGGGGAAAGGAGATATCTATGGTATCGTGGGCTTCAGCGGCGCCGGGAAATCTACTCTGGTCAGATGTATCAACCGCTTAGAGGAGCCTGACAGCGGAAGCATTAAAATCGGGGATAAGGAAATCACGGCTCTTGGAAAGGCGGAGTTAAATAAACAGAGAAGAAAGATTGGCATGATTTTTCAACAGTTTAATCTCTTTGATTCTATGACCGTGTCCCAGAATATCGCCTATCCTCTGAAAATGGCAGGGGCATCGGCGAAGGAAACAGCGGCAAAGGTAGATGAGATGCTGGCTTTGGTGAGGCTGTCTGAAAAAAGAGATGCCTATCCGGGCGAGCTTTCCGGCGGGCAGAAACAGAGAGTGGGGATTGCCAGGGCGTTGGCAAATCAACCGGATGTGCTTTTATCCGACGAAGCGACAAGCGCGTTAGACCCCCAGACGACCCTTTCGGTATTGGATTTGCTGAAAGAAATTAATCAGAAGCTTGGGCTGACGATTATCCTGATTACCCACGAGCTGGAGGTCATCAAATATACCTGTCATCGAATGGCGGTTATGGAAAACGGTAAATTATTGGAGCAGGGACTGGTGAAAGATATTTTCCAGAATCCTCAGTGTGAGACTGCCAAAAACTTTATTGGTGTTTACAATAAGTTTAGAAGCGATTACTGGCAGGAATAAGGAGGGCGTAGATTGAAAAATCAGAGATTTTTCAATCGCAAATTTGTGCTGACATCGTAGATGTCTTGGGCACATAAATTCGCAGGTTAAGAAAGGAGCATGGTTATTAAAATGAGTTTATATAAATATTCTTTCTGGGAAGTTTTGAGAAACGCCTTCACTTTGGAGGTATGGGAGCGGGTAATTCCCGCAATCAGCGAGACCATGTATATGGTAGCGGTATCCGCGGTATTTGTTCTCGTATTTGGCGTGATTTTAGGTCTGGTGCTGGTCATGACGAGTAAAGAGGGGTTAGTGCCCTGTAAGATTGTACATACTATTTTAAGCGCGATAATCAATTGTTTCCGTTCGCTTCCCCAGGTGATTGTCATCATTGTAATGCTGCCAGTGGCAAGGGCGTTGGTGGGTAAGTCCTATGGTTCCAATGCCTGTATCATTTCCCTGGTGGCAAGCTGCGTGCCGCTTTTTGCAAGACTTGTGGAAAGCAGCCTGTTGGAGTTGGACAAGGGAAAAATTGAAGCTGCCAAGGCTATGGGCAGCGGAAACATGCGGATTTTATTTACGATTATGGTGCCGGAAACGATGCCGTCTTTAGTCCGGGCTTTTACGAATGCAGTTGTGATCATTATTTCCATGACAGCCCTCGCCGGAAGCTTTGGTGCGGGCGGAATCGGATATATTGCAGTTACTTACGGCTATACAAGGTTTGAGCATGACCTTTTGTTTGCTACGATTATCGTACTGATTGCAATCGTTCAGGTGGTGCAGATTCTGGGCGATACGATTTCCAAGCTTATTTTGAAGAGAAGGCATTTAATTTAGGTGGGTACTATAGTGTATATAGTGCAAAATGTACAGTTTCAGGACGAATTTTGGTCAGAAATTCCATTTTGTGAAGCTATCTCTTTTGGAAAGGTTGTGCTAAAATAGTCCTGAAAGCGGCAAAAGCCCTTTTCTATCCACAAGCTTGTCCGCAGAGTGCGGCAGCGTGGTAAAAATTTTTAGGAAAATAATTTCCAAGGAGGAGTAATTATGAAAAAGAAACTGGCTCTTATTCTGGTGACTGCATTTACGGCGTCTGCTCTTTTAGCAGGCTGCGGGAATGATGGCGGCACACCGGAAGTAGCAAACACAGAGGATTCTGTAGATACGTCTGCGGAAGATGATCAGACAGATGCAGCGGCTGATACAGACGCAGCAGATGATGTACAGGATGCAGAAGGAACAGACACAGCAGATGATGCAGAGGGAACAGACGCAGCTTCAGGAGAAAAAGTAGTCCTTAAATGCGTATGCGATTTGACCCCTCATAGTGAGATTTTGGAGGCGGCTAAGGATGCTCTGGCAGCAGAGGGAATCGAGCTGGATATCGTATCTACCACATGGGATGCAACCTGGAATGATATGCTGATTGATGGGGAAATTGATTTTGCTTACTTCATGCATGTACCCGCTATGGAAAGTATCGAGGAAGAAATGGGAGCTGACCTGTACAGCATGGGCGGCATTCATGTTGAGCCTTATGCATGTTTTTCAGATAAATATGCAGCCAAGGAAGACCTTCCAGAGAATGCGGTAGTCGCGATTCCGAACGATTCTTCCAACGAGTACAGAGCGCTGAAAGTGCTTGAAAGCGAAGGATTCTTAACATTGAATCCAGAGATGACTGCTACAGACGCTTCTGTCAATGAGATTGAGGAATATCTGATTCCTATTGAAATCGTTGAAATGGACCAGGCAAATATCATTCCTTCCGCAGCAGACTTTGACGCTTACTTTGTAAACGTAAACAGAGCATTGGAAGCTGATATTGACACAACTTCCTATCTGATGAGAGAAGGCGAGGATTCCGAATATGCCAATATCATCACTGTAACGGAAGCAAACAAGGATAATGAGGCTATTAAGACGCTGGTAAAGGTTTTGCAGTCTGACGACGTAAAGAATTTTATCCTTGAGAACTATAACGGAGCAGTGATTCCGGCTAAGAATTAATTGCCATGAAAGCATTGATATTGTATAGGATTTAGAAATTTTTCATAAGACCTCTTTTACGGATTATGCCGGGGAGGTCTTTTTCAATCTGCTGCTGTAAAAATAAACTGATGGGAGATACCGATATGACTAAGAGTGCACGCAGCATATCCATTATAGGCGGGGCAGACGGACCGACAAGTATTTTTGTTGCGGGAAAAGGCGGTAAGGTAAAACTAACGACACGCATACGAAATTACTTTTATAAAATAAAACGAAACAGGATAAAAAAGCGGCTTATTGCAAATCCTCATACGCTGGAAGAAGTTGTGAAATTGCTGAAAAAGGAATACGGCGCGGTGGAAGTTTCGCAACAGTCTATTCATTACCGGGAGCAGAGGAAGGATTTAAAAGCAGCCCTTATCATGCGCCATCGCCCGGATTTGCTGGGGGAGCTGATGGATTTAAAGCCGCCGGCACGGGAAGATGTGGAAGCCATAAAAGCCTTTTTGGAACAGATTCAGGAAAGCGGCAGAAGGGCAGAGGAAATTACAGAGGATGTCTTCCCGGTGGACTATCACATGTATGAGATGAAATGGCAGGAAAGCGGCACGATGCGGATAGGTGTGGAAACCGTCTGGCAGATGCTTGACGGCTCATACAGCGGGGATAAGAAAGCCATGAGACAGTTAAGAAAGATGTATAAAAGGATACATCTGTATTATGGCGTCACTGCAGACGATATTGAAAATGAGACGGAAAGATATAAGGCGCTTATGGGGGTGTTGTGTTCGTAATGAAGCATAGAATACTAATCATCGAAGATGATGTTACAATACAGACACAGCTACGAAATATCCTGATTGGAAATGGGTATGAGGCGGAAACTGTAAAGGCATTTCCAGTTTCGATGGAGCAGGTGAGAGCATTCTGTCCGCATTTGATTCTTCTGGATATCAGGCTTCCAGGTGACGACGGCTTTTCGCTTTGCTCGCAAATCCGCACTTTTTCTAATGTGCCGATTATCTTTGTCACAAGCTGCAATACGGACATGGATGAGTTAAACAGCATCATGCTTGGCGGGGATGCTTTCGTTACGAAACCCTATAATACGGCGATTCTTCTGGCCAAAATTTCCTCGTTACTAAAGCGGGCTTATCCGGCGGCAGGACAGGAAGCCTTGTCCTGTCATGGAGTCACCCTGCATTTAGAGAGCAGCATCATAGAATATGCAGGACAGCAGGCGGAGTTGACCAAAAACGAGTTGAAAATTTTGTATTATTTGTTAAAACATGCCGGAGCGATTTGTGCCCGCGCCGATATCGTAGAGTATCTGTGGGATAACCGGCTTTATGTGGATGATAATGCATTAAGCGTCAATATTAACAGAATCCGGGACAAACTGTCCGCCATCGGTGTGACGGATTTTATTAAAACGAAGCATCGGCAGGGGTATGTTATATGAATGGGAAACTCTATTGGAAACAGAAACTGCCAATTATTTTCCTCAATTTCCTCTGCATGGTCGGGCTGGCTGTTTTTTTGCGTGTAATTGGGAACAGTTGGGATGGTATCTTTTTTATTCTGGCTTTATGGGCCGTGATACTGGCAGGGTATCTTGCAGCGTCCTATTATAGCCGGAAGGCGAGGCTTGGGAAGCTGCTGACGCTGACGGAGCAGTTAGAGGAACGGTATCTGCTTTCCGAGGTCATGGAAAAGCCGGAGCGTGCAGACGACCAGGTGTACTATCGGATTTTAAAACTGGCGGGAAAATCCATGCTGGAGCAGGTTGCCGAAATTAGGCGGGAGCGGGCGCAGTACAAAGAATATGTAGAACAATGGGTGCATGAAATCAAAACGCCGATTACGGCAATGAAACTTCTCTGTGAAAACGATTCTTCCCGGATGGCAAAGGAGTTGTTAGTAGAGCTTGAGAAGATAAATTGCTTTACCGAACAGGCGCTTTATTACGCCCGGAGCGAACATACAGAAAAAGATTATATTGTGCGGGAAATTCGTCTATTTGATGTCGTCCATCGCTCCCTTGCAGAAAACAAGTATCTGCTTTTGCAAAGTGGCGTAAGGATAGAGATGCAGGAAACGGACGACATGGTTTATTGTGATGAAAAATGGGTATGTTTTATCTTAAACCAGTTGATTGTCAATTCCGTAAAATACCGGACCAGGCAGCCGGTGTTGAAATTTTATAGGATAAACCGGGACAATCAGGTTATTTTATGTGTGGAGGACAATGGAATCGGAATAGATGCGGGAGATTTGCCCCGCATTTTTGAAAAAGGATTTACGGGACAAAACGGCAGGAAGGCAGCGCAGAACGCGACAGGCATGGGGCTATATCTGTGTAAACGGCTGTGCGACAAATTAGGGATTGGAATCTGCGTCCATTCCAAGGGCAGTGGTACGATTGTCCAGCTTATTTTTTATAGGAATGATTTGATACAGCGGGTGCAGGACTGAGGTTCTGCACTTCTTACGTTTTTGTTAGAAGTTCGTAAGAAAACTGAATACAAACGGCGACAGTTATTCGATATAATAAGGCAAGTCGGGCAAAAATAGGAGGATTTGTATGCAGGAAATTTTAAAATTAGAGCATATCCAGAAATTTTATGGGAACCGGGGAAATCTTACGAAGGCGATAAACGATATTAGTTTTTCGGTAAAAAATGGGGAGTTTGTCGGGATTATGGGGGCTTCCGGCTCCGGCAAGACGACGTTGTTAAATTGTATTTCTACGATTGATACGGTCAGCGCAGGACATATTTATCTGGATGGAACGGACGTAACGGAAATAAAGGAAAAAGAGTTAGCCAGATTCCGCAGGGAAAACCTGGGCTTTGTTTTTCAGGATTTCAATCTGTTAGACACCTTGACGATTTCAGAAAACATTGCGCTGGCGCTTACGATTCATAACGCGCCCGAAGAGCAAATCGAGGATAAAGTACAGAAAATAGCCAAAAGTCTGAATATTGCGGATATTCTGGATAAGTATCCATATCAGGTATCGGGCGGTCAGAAACAACGCTGCGCTTGTGCCAGAGCCATCATCAATCAGCCGAAACTGCTTCTTGCTGACGAGCCTACAGGGGCGCTGGATAGTCATTCGTCGCAAATGCTGCTTAGCACGATGCAGAGCATCAATGAACAGTTTGAGGCGACCCTTCTCATGGTGACGCATGACGCTTTTTCCGCCAGTTATGCGAACCGGATTTTGTTTTTGCAGGACGGTATGATTTTTACTGAGATTTTAAAAGGGGACGCTTCCCGTAAAGAGTTTTTTGAAAAAATACTGGACGTCCTTACCATGCTGGGAGGGGGAAAGGGCAATGTATAGGAAACTATTTGCGGGTAATATCAAAAAGTCATTGGCGGATTATGTCATCTATTTTTTCACCCTTGTTATCAGCAGTATGCTGTTCTTTGCCTTCCTGTCCCTGACAAGCCGGTATAATGACATTTTGGGCGGGGAGGGCAATTATTCCCAGGAATTGTTTCAAAATGTAATCCGGTATGCGGTATTGGCAATTTCCGTCATTTTTGTTGCGTTAATCAGTTATATTAATACCTATATGCTGAAACAGCGCAGCCGGGAATTTGCCGTTTATATGGTGCTGGGGATGGAGCAGGGAAGGATTGCAGGGCAGTTTCTTTTAGAAACTTTCGTTTTTGGCATGGCGGCTGTACTGACAGGCTGTGTCTTGGGCACGGTGTTGTCTGGGATGTTGACGGCATTTGTTATGAGGACGATTGGGGCTTTAGGGGAGTTTCACTTTGGCATTTACCCGGATACTGCGCTTATGACCCTGCTGTTTTTTGGCGCTGCCTTTCTCTTTGTTGGCGCATGGAATACCCGGAAACTTTATCGGATTCGGCTGATAGATTTATGGAAGGAAAAGAAGGTAAACGAAGGACAGCGTAAAAAGAAAAGCCATTACCTGGCTTCTTTTGTGCTGCTTTTGTTTTGTCTTGGAATTGTGGGTGTGACGCTGTATCAGTTTTCCCATATAAACGGAATCTATGCCGGCGATATCCCCGAAGAAATCAGCAACCGTTATCAGATGGCAGCCATCCTTGCAGCAATCATAGGAATCTTTTCTTTATACAATGCGCTGGCTTTTCTGATAGAGGCAGTCCGAAGGCGGAAAAAGTGGAAACTGCATCATCTCAATTTAGTCTTGCTTGGCAATCTGTCCTGGAAAATATCGTCCATTGCCAAAATACTTTCGATTGCAACGTTGTCGATTACCATATCCTTTGTGGCGTTTGTTATTTTACCCATGCTGGCGGAAATTACGACAGGGTATCTGGATTACCGGATGCCTTATGATGTCATGATGTACAATAATTATCGGTATATTGACAAAATAGAGGATATTCCAGAGATTGATTTTTCCTTTGTAGGGGATATTTTAAAAGAGCATGGTATTCCGGTGTCGAAAGAAGTATCCCAGAAGAGTTATTTTGTATGGGCAAGAGATTTTAATACGGCCGCTGACAGGGAATCCTGGCATGACCTTCCACGGCTTGCCATGCGGATTTCAGAGTACAATGCCATGCGGGAAATGGCGGGTTTTGAAATGGTTTCCTTAGCGGATGACAAATTTTTTATGCATCTTGATTATGAAATGGATATGGAAAGTATCGCAGCGGGGATTGGTACGAGGAAAATCCAATTAGATGATGGGACATTTCTGACATTGGCGGATACAGCGGTTTATAACGAGCCGTTAGGGCAGTATCTGTTTAACGACGGCGAAAGTGTATTGGTGTTCCCCGATGCAGTCTGCGATACGCTTCATCTGGCGCGTACTTGTTATTATGCGGATACGGAAACGGTGATTCCATATAGTCTCTGCGACGTCATCCGGGAGGAAATCCAGGAAACTTTTCGGAGTCGTTATGCATATCTGTTTACGCAGTATGAGACAAAATATCATACCGACAGACACTACGTCAGTTTCTTAGACCCAGTTCGTTTTCGCACCCAGGAAAATAACGATACTGTCCTGACGGCAGCCAGCGTCCGGCTGCTGGGGATTTATGCGGGCATTCTCTTTTTCCTTATCTGCATGACAGTGCTGGCTTTGCATGGGGTGGCGGATTCCCTAGACCAGCGTATGCAGTATCGGACGTTATATCAGATGGGCGTGGATAGGGACGATATTGTAAAAATGGTTAGCAGACAGAGTCTATATTATTTTTTCACGCCCTGCGTGATTGCCTTTACAATCGCGCTGCTGCTGATTCAGTCTTTTGTGATAAGGTATGGGCATAAAGTGTTCACTTATATTGGCAGTACGGGATTTCGGTTTGGCGTACTGATTCCGGGAGTGTTGATTGTACTGATACTCGCCTGTTATTATGGGGCGATGCTTTATACGATTAGAAGAAATCTGGATAGGACATTGCAGGGTAGAGGATAAGATTTTCGTTCATGGAAAGCAATTTTCAGTCAGCGCCTTAACGTTGAACTGGCAGAACAGCCATAAATCCCGCGAAGGTCCTTGAAAAACGCCGGCACTTAGTGAAAAAGGCGCAACGC
>JAMPHJ010000124.1 GCA_023663465.1 Muribaculaceae bacterium
TCTGCTCTTCCTGTTTCTTAATCATTCTACGAACCATCTCGCCACCGATAGAACCGGCTTCTTTAGAGGTCAGGTCACCATTGTAACCTTCCTTCAAGTTTACGCCTAATTCAGAAGCAACCTCTGTTTTGAAACGATCCATTGCAGCCTTTGCTTCCGGAACTTCAACTCTATTCGTTTTGTTACTTGCCATTTTTTTCACCTCCGAAAATACATTTCATCATTTTCTTTTATCTATATTTGAGATAAGCGATTTTCACACCGCTTATCTCAGAAAGTCTTTCCTCAATCCGAAACCGGATTTCGTTATCTGGTCAAGCGTGTTTTTATCACTTATCTTGATGTTAGTATGAACGGATTGCAAAAAAATATTTTGGTAAGTTTTTCTAGTCAAAAACAATCTTTTCTTTCATTTTGGCCACGGCGTCTGCACCCTCTAGCTGCCCTAAAATTGCAAGCCCAAAAGGAATCGCCGTACCCATGCCGCGGCTCGTAATGACATGTCCATCCACAACCGCCGGTTCTTTCTTCACATCTGCTCCCTCTAAATGGCTTTCAAAGCCCGGATTCGCACAGGCACATCTGCCCTGTAACATGCCCCGATGCCCGAAAATGCTGGGAGCCGCACAAATCGCCGCGATATACTTCTTCTGGGCATAAAAAGCCTCCACCTGTTTCATCAACGGCTCAAACGCTTCTAAATTAATCGTTCCTGGCATACCGCCCGGCAATACAATCATATCTGTCTGCTCAAAATCCACTTCTTCAAACAGTTTATCCATTTCCACCGGAATCTTATGGGAACCTGTCACCTTTTTTTCCCCGGTAATAGAAACCATCTCTACCGTCACGCCCGCCCTGCGCAAAATGTCCACTACGGTCAACGCCTCGATTTCCTCATAGCCTTCTGCAAAAAAAACACATACTTTGCTCATATTAATAACCATGCTCCTTTCTTTTCGTCTGTCGCTTAGCTTTCTCGTCTGCGGTCATGCTGAGATTGCCGCATGGTTTTATTATAATGCACTTTGCGGGAAGATTCAATTCTGATATAATGAATAGATAAAAAGGAAAAAGGAGCGCATCATGGAAATTGAAAGAAAATTTACTGTAAAAAACTTACCGGATAATCTGCAGCAATACCAATTTCACTGCATCGAACAGGCATATCTGAACACCGACCCAGTTATCCGAATCCGAAAAGAAGATGACAACTATTATCTTACTTATAAGGGAAAAGGTCTGCTGGCGCGGGAAGAATACAATCTTCCATTAAATAAACAGGCGTATTATCATCTGCGGGAAAAAGCTGACGGGACTGTCATTTCTAAAAAACGCTATTTAATCCCGCTAAAACAGCCTTCTTTCCAGCCGACATATTCCTTTCCGATTGACCAGGCTGGTCTGACAATCGAGCTGGATATCTTCGATGCGCCTTTTGAAAACCTTATCATTGCTGAAGTAGAATTTCCCACCCGTGAAGCCGCCGAGGCCTTCCTGCCAGTCGATTGGTTTGCCGAAGATGTCACCAGCAACCCGGAATACCATAATTCTAATTTAAGTAAAAAAGTTACCCTTTTTCCGTCGCAATCCGAATCGTAGACTCCCGCTCTATCAGCTCCGCATCAAAGAGCTTCTGTTTATGCTCTTCTCTTCCGGCAATCACATCCAGCATCAGGCGAATGGTTTCTTTCGCCATGTCTTCCGCCGGCTGTTTGATTGTGGTCAGCTTGGGATTGTAATATTCCCCAAGGGAAATCCCATCGTATCCTGCCACGGAAATATCTTCGGGAATCCGCTTGCCGGCTTCTAAAATTGCCCGGCAGGCGCCGATTGCCAGTAAATCTGCTGTGGCATAAATCGCCGTTACATCCGTATCTGCGGCAAGCATTTTCTTGGTAGTCAGATATCCATTCTGCAAAGAGTAATGCTCTATCGTCTCATCCACATACCAGATTAGCGCTGGGTCTATCGGAAGATTCCGCGCCCTATATGCATCTTCATACCCTTCCAGACGCAGCTGCCCTACGCTTGGTTCTTCCGTACCTTCTGTGATAATGGCGATCTTACGATGTCCCAAATCCAGAAGATAGTCCGTCATTTTCTTACTTTCCGTCCTATCGTTGACGGCAATATTGGAATATATCTGTCTGTCAACCTTATCCGATACCTGTACGCCGATTGCGCTGAATACGAAAGGCACGGTCAATTTGGCAAGCTTTTCTTCCGAATGATAGAAGGCGCCTCCGAGGAAAATAATTCCCCGGAGTCTTTTTTCTTTTACAAGCTCTAACGCTACATCTACTTCGCTCTCATAAGCCTCCACATGCCGGAGCACAAGCGCATATTTATTTTTCTGCGTCTCTTCTTCAATAATCTGAATCATACTGCTGAAGAATGGATTCGTAATGCCTTTTACCAATACTGCAATGCACTTTGCATCCGTCCTTTTCAAGTTTCTGGCGCTGTTATTCGGGATAAAACCGGTCTGCTCAATCATCTCCATAATCTTTTGTCTGGTCGCCGGATTGATATCCGGATGGTTATTGATTGCTCTTGAGACCGTACTGACGCCCACGCCACACTGTTTTGCAATATCTTTTATGGTTATTTCAGCCATTGTCCGCTCCAGTCCATTCTATACGTCTTTCCTAGGAAAGCCTTCCGTATAATTTCGTCATTTCCCTAATACGCTCCGCCAATGCTTCATCGAACGCTCCCGGAAGCATTCTCCACTTCCAGTTCGTCCCAAGCGTGGACGGTACATTGATTCTTGCTTCCGTTCCGAGTCCGAGATAATCCTGCATTGGAATAATACAAGTATCCGACACGCTCGCCATCGCCGCTCTGATAAATTCCCACTGAATATCCTTCGTGGAATGAATGTTTAAATACCTTTTGGCAAAAGCCCTGTCGCGTCTGTTCATCGACTGATACCAGCCGACAATCGTGTCATTATCATGGGTGCCCGTATAAACGATGCTGTTCGCCATATAATTGTGGGGCAGATAATCGCTCTCTTCCCTCGAATCAAAAGCAAACTGTAAAATCTTCATTCCCGGAAAGCCTGTTTTCTTAACCAATTTAATGACCGACTTGGTCAAAAATCCCAAATCTTCCGCAATTACCGGTTTCTTTCCGAGGGTTTCCCTCATCGTTTTGAAAATATCATAGCCGGGTCCCGGCTCCCACTTGCCAAATTCTGCTGTCGGGTCACCGTAGGGAATTGCATAATACTCATCGAAGCCCCTGAAATGATCGATTCTGACTACGTCATACAATTCATAGCAATATGCGATTCGCTTCATCCACCAGGCATAATTGGTCTCTTTATGATAATCCCAGCGATACAGCGGATTCCCCCACAACTGTCCGGTAGAAGAAAAAGCATCGGGCGGACAGCCCGCTACGCCAATCGGCGTACAGTTTTCATCCAACTGGAACAATTCCGGGTTCGCCCATGTATCGGCGCTGTCGAATGCTACATAAATCGGAATATCCCCGATAATCTGGATTTTCTTTTGATTGGCATACGCTTTCAGCGCGAACCACTGTTTTGCAAAATAAAACTGCTGGAACTGATAAAACAGGATTTCCTGCCGGTATTTTTCCCGGTAAGCATCCAAGGTCTCTTTTTTACGGAGCTTGATATCTTCATCCCATTCGTTCCAACTGATTCCGTCGAAGGAATTTTTAACCGCCATGTAAAGCGCGTAATCATCCAGCCAGTAACTGTTATCACGAACAAATTCAAGAAACTGCTCATCCTCTTCTATATGACTGTTTTCAAAAGCCGTCCGCAATACTTTGAACCGGGATAAATATACTTTTTCATAATCAATATATTCTACATTGTCGCCGAAATCATATTGCTCGCAGTCTTTTTCGGTCAAAAGCCCTTCTTCTATCAGTGTCTCCAAGTCAATATAGTATGGATTTCCTGCAAAAGTAGAAAAAGATTGGTAAGGCGAGTCGCCGTAACCGGTGGGTCCAAGCGGCAATATCTGCCAGTAGGTCTGACCTGCCTGTGACAATAAATCTATAAATTCATATGCCTGTTTTGAAAAAGTCCCAATGCCGTACTTGGACGGAATACTGGAAACAGGTAATAATACACCGCTTTTTCTCATTGTTGTCTTAACGCTCCTTTCCCGATATGCAAATGTCTATAACGCATCGTTTTTCCAAATGCCGGGACTTATCCTTTCACCGCACCGGCAATAACGCCTTCGATGATATATTTCTGGCAGGTCAGATAGAAAATGATAATCGGGATAATCGCCAGAATCAACATCGCCATCATCGCGCCCATATCAATCGAACCGTAACCGCCCTTCAGATACTGAATGGCAATCGGTATTGTCTTATATTTCTTCAAATCCAATACCAGGTAAGGCAGCAGATAGTCGTTCCAAATCCACATCGCCTGTAAAATTGCAACAGTAATGCAAGTCGGTTTCAATACCGGAAGCACAATGCCAAAGAAAGTCTGAATCGGCGTACAACCATCAATCATTGCCGCTTCTTCGATTTCCAGCGGAATGGATTTTACGAAACCGCAGAACATAAATACCGCAAGCCCCGCGCCGAATCCAAGATAAACAAGCACAATGCCGATCGGATTGTCCAGATGCAGCGTATCCGCAACTTTCGATAAAGTAAACATAACCATCTGGAACGGTACAATCATGGAAAATACACATAAGTAATAAATACCGTCTGTTATTTTATTTTTCACGCGCGTTAAGTACCAGCCGCACATGGAAGTACATAATACAATCAGAAATACCGAACATACCGTAATAAACAGCGAGTTCAGGAAAGCAGAGAAAAAGCCAATCTGCTCAATACCCCTCGTATAATTGTCCAGCCCTACAAAGAATTTTCCTGTCGCAAGCGTAAACGGATGATTGCTGATTGCTGATTTTTTCTTAAAAGAGTTCATCAACACAATAAAAATCGGGCTTACCCATATGATAGAAATCACGGAAAAAATAACCGTCATAAGCGTTCCATGTTTTGCTTTTCTTACACCCATTATTGCTGCACCTCCTTCTGTCTCGTAAGACCTAACTGAACGATTGCAATCAATGCAACTAAAATAAAGAAGATAACCGCCTTCGCCTGACCTACGCCTTCCCAGCCGTTCCTACCGTAGAACGTACTAAAAATATTCAAAGCAAGCATTTCCGATTTGTCGGAAGGAGCGCCCGCCGTTAACGCAAGGTTCTGGTCAAACAGTTTAAAGGAGTTGGTCAGGGTCAGGAAAGAACAGATTGTAATGGAAGGCATTACCATCGGAATCGTTACTTTCGTCAAAACCTGTCTGTCCGTCGCGCCGTCAATCTTCGCCGCCTCTATCAAATCGCCGGGGATATTCTGGATACCTGCGATATAAATAATCATCATATAGCCAATCTGCTGCCAGTTCATCAAAATAACAAGTCCCCAGAAACCGTACATTTCCGAATAGGTCAAAGTACGTTCAAAGTATAATAAGATACCGTTCAGAATCAGCTGCCATATATAACCAAGAACGATACCTCCGATTAAGTTCGGCATGAAAAAGACTGTCCTGAAAACATTAGTGCCCTTAATTCCTTTTGTCAGAAGCATTGCAATTGCAAAAGCAATTACATTAATCGTAAGAACGGATACAATTGTAAACAATGCCGTGTACCAGAGCGCATGTACAAACGTTCCGTCGGAAAATACTCTCACATAATTGGAAATACCGATAAATTTGGCGTCGTTAATTGTGGTAAAATTGCAAAACGACAGATAGATTCCCATGATAAAAGGAATGATAAATCCGATTGTAAATGCAATCAATGTAGGTAATGCAAAAACCACAAAATATTTCTTAATTGATTTTTCCATATTCCCTCTCCTTTCTGCTATCCCCTTCTAAACTTTGTGTTAAAAAAGGGGTGAGTGGCAATCACTCACCCCTTCTCCTTTTGGTTGTTTCTTTTTGTCTTAAATAGAGAATCCGTATTCAATCCTAGTTATTTACTGCGTCGTACTCTGTCTTCCAGCCATCTACGAATGCAGTTTCTACTGCAGACCATTCGCCTGTTCCCTGTGCATACTCAAGTAATGCATTACCTACGCCGTCTTTCCAGTTCTCAGAAGGCATTGTGGTGAATGTCCATGCTACGGAAGTCTTGCCATTTGCAATATAATCAGCTGCTGCATCAAGTAACGGGTTGTTTGCTGTATAACCATCATCGAATGTTGAGAACGGTGTAACAAATCCCATATCGTTCGCCATAGAATTTCTACCTGTATCAGAAGTTACAACCCAGTTTAAGAAATCAGCCGTTGCCTGGATATCAGCTTCGGAAGCGTTCTTGTTGATGCACCAGTAGTTCTCGGAACCTGTGCAAAGACCCTGATTCTCTTCGCCGTCTACACCAATGAAGATAGGAAGCATTCCTAAATCATCATCTGTTAAATCATCCTGTGTGATATCATTGTATGCCCATGTACCGTTCTGATAGAATACTGCCATACCTGTAGCAAATTCTGCTGCTGCATCGTCACCTGTCTTGCTGGATAACAATGCCGGTGCACATGTGGAATCTGTAATATATAAATCCCAAATCTGTTTGTAGTTGTCTAAATAAGTTCCCTCGATTGCGTCAGTAGAACCGATTCCTTTCGTCTGATACTCATAGTAAATAGGAAGGTTTGCAAGGTGTGTTTTGAATCTCCAGTCAGAAGAAGAATCCATACCTGCGGAAGTAAATGCGCCGTCAACGCCCAGTTCATCTTTACGAGCCTGGATATCGTCAGCAACTGCCTTTAACGTATCAAAGCTTGTAATTTCAGAAGCGTCTGCGATTACCGCACCGTCTAATGCACAATAATCAGCAAGCAGCGTCTTATTGTAGATGATACCATATGTCTCGATAACATATGCGATACCTGTTACTGCGTCACCTTCTTTTAATACGAAGTCATCGCTCTTTACATGGCTGTATAAATCTGTGCCGGATAAATCATAGCAGTAATCTTTCCATGTAGCCATACCAACAGGTCCGTTTACCTGGAATAAGGTAGGAGCTTCTGTCTTAGCCATCTCGGATTTCAAAGTCTGCTCATAAGTTCCGGATGCTGCCGTAATAACGGTTACCGGTACTCCGGTTTCTTCTGTGTAAGTTGCAGCCAGTTCCTGCCACTGTGCATCCTGCTCAGGTTTGAAGTTCAGATAATAAACAGCGCCTTCGCCTGATGCTACAGAGGATCCCTCATCTGAACCAGCGTCGTCCGTAGCTGCATCATCTGTACCTGCATCTGTTGTGCCCGCATCATCCGTACCTGCATCACTGCTCGGCGTAGATGAGCCACTAGAACTGTCATCGCCGCAGCCTACTAATAAAGTAGATACTACGGAAGCACAAAGTAACATACTAACGAGTTTCTTTTTCATAATTTCTGTACCTTTCCCTTTCTGTGTAAAGATTAAGTTATCTGCCGGCATCATACACTCTGTCTGACCGGCGTCAGAAACGTTTCTGGTAACGTTTTCGGTAACGTTTCCGATTCTTTACATCAATCATAACACTATTATTTTGCTTTGTCCATAAAAATTTGAAAACTATTGAAATTTTAGTAGTAATAGTGAATTTTCACCTATTGAATTTAGTACTTTTGTACAAGAAATGGTATCATGTCCCGTACAGACGAAAAAATCAGATGCGGCATCACATCGGAAGTTTCCACATCAGAAAGCGCCGCTTCCCCGCTTAGGACAAGAATGCTTTTCAATCCATTGTTCCTGCCTGCTGCAATATCCGTATAAAGCCGGTCTCCTACCATCGCCGTCTCTTCCCGTTTTACTCCCGTCCGCTGCACCAGATAGTCTACAATGTCGCCATTCGGTTTTCCAATAATCCTATCGGGATAACGGAAAGCGGACGCATGAATCAATTCATGTATCGCCCCTATATCGGGGATGAATCCTGTCTCTGTCGGGCAGTTATAATCCGGGTGCGTGGCAAGATAGGGGAGTCCTTCCCGGACAAAGTCGCACACCTTGCACAATTTCTCATAAGTAAGGGAAGTGTCAAACGCGGTCATTACCACTTCCGGTTTTTCATCATCCAGCAAAATGCCCGCCTGTTCAAACTCCGCCCGTAACAGGGGATTGCCTAGCAAAAAAACTTTCCTGCCGGGAAAATGCTTCTGCAAATAAGAAATTGCCGCCTGTCCCGACGTAACAATCTGCTCCGGTCTCACCTCCCATCCCATGCGATATAGCTTCTTCACATAAGCTTCCGCATTTTTGGATGAATTATTCGTCAAAAACACATATTGCCGCCCGGATTCTTCTATTTTACGCAGAAATTCCTGCGCACCTTCTATCCATTGTTCACCCAGATATACGGTTCCGTCCATGTCCAGGGCGAAACAGCGGATTTTGTCCAGGATATGGTCTGGGTCCTGGTTTACTTTGGGGGTGGGGGCGTTTGTGGGGATGGGGTTGTTCGTATGGATGGGGTTGTTTGCGGGGATAGGGGTGTTCGTATGGATGGGAT
>JAMPHJ010000125.1 GCA_023663465.1 Muribaculaceae bacterium
ATGGGAAAGTGAATATGTGTAAAGCGCTGGAAGACTGGATAGAGGAAGAAAGAGCAGAAGGAAAAATAGAAGGCGTTATTTTAATGTGCAGGGAATTTAATCTATCAGAGGACGCAACCGCACAGAAGCTCCAGAAGATGTTTTTCTTATCTGAGAAAGAAGCAAAACAATATCTGAAGAAGTCACAGAACAATTGAGACATCTCTTTGTGCTTTTTCCATAAAAATCCCAGCCAAAAATTGTTAAATAAAACAACAAGAAGAATCTTGCGAAAAGTCTGACAATTCTTTATAATAAAAGTATACATAGCGCAACCGATTGCGCAACAGTTGCGCCAGATTATGGACAACCGTTGCGCTGGTTTCTCACGGTTGTTGCGCAAGGGTATGACAAAAAATAAAGGATTGGAGGATGTGTATGAAGAAGGTAATGAAGCAGTTATTCCGTCAGGGGTTATGCGGCGTTCTTTGCGCGGCGATGATACTGACAAGTCTATCCATACCGGAGGTGACAGTTCACGCAGCGGAACCGGGCATAACAGCGGATACGACTGGCGAAACGACACAAGAGGAAACGACGCCTGAAACACCGGGCGAAGATACGGAAGAAGCCGGGATAAATGAGCCGGGTTCTGACGACGAGGGGGGGGCTTCTTCGGGGGATAATCTACAGAACCCTGAGGAAGACGACAATATCCCGCCGGCGGACGATACGGATACAAATCCGGATACGGATGAGGAAAATCCGCCGGAAGACGAGAATATCCCGGATGAAGAAACGCCGGACGAAGATGGGGACTTAGAGACGGATGAGCCGGAAGAAGATGTAAAACTAAACCCGGTAGAAGAGAAAGACCCTGTAAAGACGCCGGAAACCAGGACGTATAACACGTTGCAGAATGGGGAGTTTGAGGAAGTAACTGGTGCTGATGGCAATTCAGGAGACCTCGTGGCTTGGACAGGAAGCGGAGCTGATTATAAATGGCGAAATGAAGAGGCAAACAATAAAGCTGAATTTTCAGGACATGGTAAAACAGTGAATTATTATGTTGAAAAAGAAGCTGCAGCTGAAGCCATGTCATTAAGCCAGGTCATCGAGAATATACAGCCTGGGATTTATACATTATCTTTAGAGGCGCTTGGCGAATGGGCGGAAGATTCTATTGCAGTTACAATAAAGAGGGTTAAGAAGGATTCTTCTGATGCTACAAAATATACCGATGTTGACAGTCAGCCTTTAGCAGTACAGGATCTAGGGGCAGGCGCTGGCTGGGATACATGGAAAGATGTTATGGTTCCTGCTTTTACAATAGAAGTTCCGACTGGTGAGACGGAGGTTAGTATCGATATTACGATTGCGGGTGTATTGGCGGCTGGTAATTATATTGATTTGGATAATGTTGAATTGCTTCAGACCTACACCAAAGAACAACTCACAACACTGCTTGAAGAAGCTGGCAAACTTAACGAAAGCGACTATACAGCTGCCAGCTGGACAGCATTTCAGGAAGCAAAAGAAGCAGCTCAGGCTATCGTGGATGACACAGATAAGACGGACGGCAATAGCGCAAGTGAGATTACCCTTGCTTATATTTCCCTGCAAAAAGCACAAGCCACTCTCGTTCTGGCAGCAGACGCGCCGGGCATGACATTCTACTACTACAATAATAGTATAGCGGCAGACGCAGAAGTAGGTCTGTATTATTGGGGAAGTAATATCACAACAACTGCAGAACAGACGACGACATGGCATGGAGGGAATAAGGAAGCCAATACAAATACCTATCTGATGGAACCTGTTACCGGGTATACAGGATGGTACAGCATTCCGCTTAAATTTGAAAATAGCGGCGCAGACTCCGGTTTTTCAATTCATACCAGCAAGGATTCTGGCACGGCAGCATTATATGAATGTGATGCAGCTAAAGATGGAACAAATTACACCAAACTTGCCAAAGGCACTGATACAGAATACGCAATTAAGAACAACGGAACGAATAACATATGTTATGAAGGCGAAGATATGGTAACAGCCATCATGAGGAATGTAACGTTCTATGCGTACGATGCGTCGGCTGTGCCAGTGATTATGATAGACGCCGGTGCTGCTGCTTTGTCGAAAGTAGATGAGGGTACGGCAGAATTAAAAGAACTTACGCCAGACGCATATACTGATGAATATAAGAATACTTATTATAGTATGCAGCCGGAAGAAGGAAAAGACGGTTGGTATAGCCTGACATTTTCTGCTCCGGGTTCAAGAACTCTTGGCGGTGGGACAATATGTAAGTTATATGCATTGAGTAATAGCGCTTATGCATGGAAAAAGGACTTAGTAAATGGAAAGACAGAGAACAACTGGGAGCTCGATTTCACCCCCGTCTTCTCGGGCAGCATTTACTATAAAGACGGTGTATTGTTATCTTCCAGAAGTAGAACGCTTGAAGAATTAAAGGACTTGATTGAAGCGGCAAACGCGATAATCAAGGAGGGAAAAGGCGAATATTCAGAGGAGTCCTGGAATGCGCTGCAGACAGCAATAAATCAGGCTCAGCAGCTTGTAGATGCGGAATCAAATGATGGGGAAGAAATTACAAGCAAATATACAGCATTGGAAAATGCGTTGAATAATCTGGCAGTAAGAATCAAATTCTATTATTATGTTGGAAAAACAGAGGCAGCGGGATTTGTTTATTATTGGCATGATGCTGTGTCTCCTATCAGACCAGTGGCAGATACGGCAGACTGGACGGCGGACTGGAAGGATAGTTCTACTTATGCAATGACGGCGGTGGAAGACTATCCGGGATGGTATAGCATTTCTGTTGACTTTACTAATGACGGCGGAGTAGACGCCGGATTTGCAATTTATAAAAAAGAAAATCTGTCAACCAGTATTTTTGACTGCTCCAAAAAATGGGAAAACGTAGCAACCTATGCACAATTAGTTTCCGGCAACAGCGCTGTTTATGCAGTAAAAGGCGGTCAGTGCTATGAAGGGCAGGAGTTGATTGATGCGCTTATGCGGAGTATCACTTTGCATGTATATGATAGTGAAGGCATACCTGCAATCGGAGCAAAGAGCAAGATTTCTTATATAGATGGACAGACGATAAAGGAATTAGAAGTTTCTGAGACAAAGGACGACGTCCATTATTATAAGATGACAGCGGACGAGAATAATACGAATTGGTATTATCTGACATTTTCTGCACCTGCAGCGGATGAGACGTCCAAAGAAATCGGCGGATTATATCGTTTTATAGAAGGCGAAACAGAATCCACATATACGCAGGTCAAGACATTTGTGGAAAAAACGGTTTCTGGCGAAGGAGTTGATTTTAGAGAAGTTTTTGACGGTCCTACATATAATGGAACGGCATATTACAAAAATGGTAAGTTCTATGCTTCCAGACCGGCGACCGTAGACGATTTGAGAAAACTTGTTGAAGAAGCGGAAGCGCTGAAGGAAAGCGAAGAAGAAGCGGAAAAGAATGGAACGCAGAAATACCAACATGATGATGCATGGGAAACTTTTCTCGCGAAACTCACTGCGGCGCAAGAGGTAGTTGCAAAGGATGGCACCACGACGGAACCGACAGACGAGGAAATCGTGACAGCATATGCAGAGTTAGATGCAGCAATGAAAGCATTGACTCCGGTTCCGTTGGAATCAGAAACTATCAATGTAGAGCATGTGGCAATAGCTGATGACTTTATCACAGGGGTAGATGTTTCTTCTTATGTATCTCTGAGAGACAGCGGGGTTGTCTTTAAAGATGAAAATGGGAAAGCGCTTTCAGATGCAGGGTTCTTTAAGCTGCTGCATGACGGCGGCACGAACTGGGTGCGTATTCGTATCTGGAACGACCCTTATAATAGTACGAACGGCAACGGATACGGCGGCGGTAACTCCGATTTGGAGAAAGCGAAAATCATTGGTAAACTGGCGACAGACGCGGGTATGAAAGTCTTGATAGACTTCCACTATTCAGATTTCTGGGCAGACCCGGCAAAACAGGATGCGCCGAAAGCCTGGAGCAGTTATACCATAGACCAAAAAGTAGAGGCTGTCTATGACTACACGAAAGATAGTCTGGCGCAGCTGCGCAATGCGGGCGTTGAGGTCTGCATGGTACAGGTCGGAAATGAGACCAACAACGGTATCTGCGGTGAGTATACTTGGGATAATATGGCAAAAATTTTCAATGCGGGCAGCAAGGCGGTAAGAGAGTTTGATAAAGACTGCCGTGTGGCAATCCATTTTGCAGAGCCGCAGAGTACGGCATTTTTAGGTCTTGCAGCTTCTTTGGATGAGAAAAAGGTTGACTATGACGTATTTGCCAGCTCTTATTATCCTTTCTGGCATGGTACGACCAGCAATTTGACAGAGAAACTGACGCAAATTGCCCAAGAGTATGGCAAAGAGGTCATGGTTGCGGAAACTTCGTGGGTAACGTCCTGGAAAGACGGCGACGGACACGGAAATTCAGCACCTAAGACGTCGCAGGAATTGAATTATCCGGTTTCTCTTCAGGGACAGGCGGATGAAATCAGGGACGTTGTAGATGCAGTGAATAAAGTAAACGAAAACGAAAAAAAAGACGGCGCAGCGATTGGCGTATTTTACTGGGAGCCGGCATGGATTTCCCCATATTACGTTTATAATGCAGACGGTTCCATTGACCAGAGTCTATATAAGAAGAATCAAGAGTTATGGGAAAAATACGGTTCCGGCTGGGCGTCCAGTTATGCGATTGAATATGACCCTTCCGACGCAGGACTGTGGTACGGCGGCAGTGCAGTGGATAATCAGTCATGGTTTGATTTTGAAGGAAAGGCGCTGGAAACAACTCAAATTTATAATTATATCAGAACCTCGGCGGTTGCCAAGAACGCTACCTATTCCATTGTCAATGTAGAGGAGAATGTAACCCAGGAGCTTAAAACAGGGGATACTATTCCGTGGGATAAATGGAACAATATTGTTAAAGTAACCTTTAGCAATGGCGGAGAGTTTTATGCACCTGAGACGGTTGCCGGTACTGAGGACAAGAAAGAACCGGCGAATCCCATCCAGACATTGGAAATAAAGTGGGACGAGGAACAAAAGAAGCAGGTAAGTACGGACAAAGCGGGACAGTATGTGGTTCCGGGGATTGTGACATGTACTTATAAATTAAAAGATGGTTCTGAAGAAACAAAGACGGAAAGTTTCGATACACACCTGACCATTGTGGTGCAGCCTACAGGGAATCTTCTGGAAAATCCGGGTTTTGATGATGCCGGAGCGGCGTATACCCCGTGGAAGGCAGTGCAAGAGCCAGGGGATATACTGAAAGTAAATGATGAAGGTGTGCGGAGTGGGAATGGACTGCATTTTTATAACAAAGAATCATTCCACTTTACAGTAGAACAGGAAGTAAAAGGAATCGAAGCAGGATTGTATACATTTGGCGGCTATATCCAGGGCGGCGGAGCGGCTGATACCGACCTTCAGTATGCTTATGTAAAGGCGTATAGTGAAAATAATACGCTGATAGCAACCTATAAGACGTCCTGTTCCCTGGGAGGATATTTGAACTGGATGAATCCGGAAATTACGGGCATCAAGGTTTCCCAGGGCGACTATCTGGTAGTCGGGATGGAAGTTACATCAACTGAACCAGAAGCATGGGGCACAATCGACGATTTGTATCTATACGGCGCCTATGGCGTGAAGCTGGATACTGCGTCTCATGGCAAGATAACTGCAAGTAACTTAGAGGCGTCTAGCGGCGAGGTGATTACCATAACGGCGACGCCGGATAATGGATATTATTTATCCAGGCTGACAGTCCGCGGAGCAGATGTAAGCAAGATTGGTTTAACTGGTGTGGATGGCACGCTTGATACTGCGGCGGCAGCGGGTACGGCGGTTCTCAATTACAGCGCTGACGTAGCGGCACGCTCGGATGCAACGAAGATGGCGTCCTTTACGATGCCCAATGGCGTTGTAACTGTCAGCGCAGAATTTGTCTCTATGTTTGGCGATACCAAGGTAAAGATAGCTGATGTGACAGTGGAAGGCTTTACGGCGGACGCAGCGCAGAAATATGTTTACAATACGAAGCAGGAATATACAGGTAAAAATATTGAGCTTGACCTCAATATCAGCTATCAGGGTTATCAGCTGACCACAGCCGACTATACTGCGAAGTATTCCAATAACAAGAAGGTTGGCGAGGCGAAAATTACGCTGAAGGCAAAAGGCTCTAAGTTTGAAGGCACGAGGGATCTGTATTTTGAGATTGTTGATACGAAGACAGATATATCCAAAGCCAAAATCGAGTGGACCAAAGCGTATGATAATACGGCGAAAAAGTCATATTATTACACTGGAAGCGAAATTGAGTTAGGAAAACCGTCTTTGACGGATAAAAATGGGAATGCGCTGAAAGATAAAAATGACGCCGTATTGGCTTTAACGGAAGACGACTACACGATAAAATACCAGAATAATATTAAAGTCGGAAAAGCGACGGTTCTTTTCATTGCAAAGGATACAAGCAGCAAGATTAAGGGTTCCATATCCCAGACGTTTACCATTGCAAAGCGCCCGATTACCGACAGCGGCATCACCATTTCCAAACCTTTAGACGGTACTTATACGGGAAGCAAGGTTACTCCGAATGTTACTGTCAAATACGGTAATACCGTATTACAGAAGGGCAAGGATTACAAGGTTGCCTATTACAATAATACGAATGTCAGCACGACCGTGACAGATCCGAGAAAGCTGCCTTATCTGAAAATCACCGGTATAGGAAACTACACAGGTTCCACAGATAAGTATAATGGCACAGAGGATAAAATCACTTTTGCAATTGGCGAAAAGAGCCTTAGTGATTACAGCGTCACAGCAGTTGCGACGGATCTGACCTATCAGAAGAAAAACGCTACTGAAGGAAAAGACTTGGCGGTTAAGATTTCTGTTAAGAATGGCACAAAGGCATTGTCTGCAAACAAACAGTACAGAATTGCTAAAATTGTAGACAGCAAAGAAAACCTTATCTATGAATATGATAAGGAGACCAAGAAAGCAACGGAAGCTTCCAAGAAGAGAGCCGCAAAAGTAAGTGAGAAAGACACTTATACCGTGACTCTTGAAGGACTCGGCAATTATATCGGTGAAAAGACAGTCACCTTTAAGGTAGTAGAGGCGCAGGATATGCTTTCCAATGCTAAGATTACCAAGATTCCTAATCAGACCTATACGGGAAGCAGGATTGAACTGAAAGGAATCCTTACGGTAATAGATAAAAATGGAAAAGAGTTGAAATATGGTGAGGATTATAAGGCGACCTATACGAATAACCTTAAAGCGGGAACGGCCAAGGTCACGATTGAGCCAAAGGATAAGGATTCGGCATATGCCGGCACGAAGTCCGCAACCTTTAAGATTGTAAAACGCGCTATTAAGAAAGAGGCTGACCTGGTCTCAATGACGGATGATGCAAAGGCAAAAGTCGGCGTGATTTCGTATGAATTTCCAGAAGGGGATGTGATATACAAGGATGATGATGGATGTTATTACTATCCTTACACCGGATACAACTGGACGCCGGAATTTAAGGTATACTCGACGAATAATGGCGCTAAGAAAGCCTTGACCAAAGGGGTTGACTATACGATTAGCTATAAGAATAATCAGAAGCCCAATGATAAGCTGGGAGCAGGAAAATACGCTTCTATCACGATTAGCGGAAAGGGCAGCTATAGCGGTAAAGTGACGTTTGCTGACGTATTTAAAGTAAAAGACGTCACGCTGGGTGATTTTGTAATTACAGTTAATCCGGTTGTCTATAGCGGAAAAGCAATCAAACCCGCAGTTACCTTTGTATACAAAGAAACCGGTTCGATGCTGAATGTCAAGTCCGGCACAGCTTATAGCGTAAGCTACGCAAGAAATACAAACGCAGCCAGCGTAGTAAGCACAACGCAGACTACGGAAGCAGAAGTAAGCGCGGCGCCGCAAGTGACGATTAAGGAAAAAGGGATGCGGGCTTATAAACAAGACAGCACAGGAAAATGGGTGGCTGCGAAAGCCGGTGATAAGAAGTCGGCACCTATCAATTTCACAATTACGACAGCCACGATTACGACGGCAAGCGTAAGCGATATTAAAGTGCAGACCTACAGCGGCAAGCCTGTACGTCCGGCAGTTACCATTAAAGTAAACGGCAGGAAGTTAAAAGCGGGTAAAGATTATCTTATCACTTATCAAGGTAATACCAAGCGAAACGAAAAGGCAACAGCTACGATTGTCGGAATTGGAAATTATTCCGGCCAAGTAGAAAAAACATTTGTTATTAAATAACTCCAACCACCAGGAAAGGGGACGGAAGATTTCTTCCGCCCCTTTCTGCTCTTTGTAACAACTGGATAATTCCAAACATACCCTTGCAATACCCCGGTTGTACAGAAGATACAATCCATAAGCAGGCACTGTGAAAACGCCGGTACTTAGT
>JAMPHJ010000126.1 GCA_023663465.1 Muribaculaceae bacterium
AATAAAGAAAAGCAATAAAGTGTAGATGGGATGCTGTCATGCGTTTACCGTGATTCCGGCTTGACAAAGCTTGCAGTCTTATTATAAAATAGTAAATAGTGGGGACTATTTTTTAATAGGCAGACCGGCGCAACATGTATTATCTCAAATCTATGTCGGATTGCACAAAAAGATGCAAAACTATCCGGAAGTTATTGTGCACATTGCCGACAAAAGGATTCTGAAAAGTTCTGCGACAAGGGCAATCATATTCCCACATTCCAACAAATAAAATAAATTTAGAGAGGACGGATATCTCATGGTACGAGAAAATTTTCCTGGAGTTTTGAAGAATGGAGCCATGCAAAAGGGCGCATACTGTTTATGCAGACATTCGGAAGTGACGCATGGAAGACGAGTCCCGGAGCGCGGCGGCGTGAGGAACGCCAGAGAGATTTCCGCATAATTTAATAGCGGGAGCGGCATGAGGTATGCCTATGCCGTATGAAACTGTTAATCCGCTTATGAAATGGAATAATACGAGGTTTAATATAGATGGAAGACAATATCTTGGTGAAGGAAGGCGGACGCCTTCGGGGAGAAGCACGCCGGTTATTTTTTGATGATGTGCTTGATGGGCTGTTGAAGTGGTATCGTTATGCGCTGGATCCCCAGTGGCGGTATGTAGTGTTTGCGGTAAGACGCAGTTATATTCTGGCGCTGATTATGGAACGCATTACTGGGGAAAGCATGGAAAGCTGCAGCAAGGCAAAGTTTTTAACGGACGGCGCATTTTTCCTGCACTGTCAGGATCTTGCGGAGATATACCGTAGAACCGGCAGGTTTCCGCGTACTTTGGTGTGCGACGACGTTATTATACATGGACGTAATATCAATCATATTTTAACGGGAATTGAGCAGGAATTATGCCGTATTCTTGGCGATGATTATGAGGAAGACAGAATCAGGGACGCCTTTGCAAAGGCTGTCACGATTCATGTATATGCTTCCTCGAAGCTGCTGCTGTTGCTTGGCAGATATGAGTGGAGATTGCATTTTATCCGGCGGGACGAACCGGTTTTCTGGCGTCAGCTTGGAAGCGATATCGCGTCCTTGATAACGCGCTCAAATATAGTGAATGCAAGCTATATATATACAGAATATTTATCGGATGAAGATATGGCGCGGGTAAATTTAGACGGCTATGTCAGTACGGTCTATCAGAATATCCGGCAGTATACGAAATGCAGATACGCATTCGTCGGCAATGACGTTAAGGCAGTTGCCACATTGCGGATTATTAAAAATGTGAATACCGATGGCTACAGGGCGGCGCCTTTTCTTTTCCTTCCTAATCTGGACACTCCCGAACATAGGGAAATTTCTTATGAAGTATTGACCCGGATTCCCGACAGGGATATCCGTGACTGGCTATGGCAGTTAGAAGAGGTTGAAGGAAAAAGGACATTTAACGAGGTTCTTTCCCTGCTGTTTTCTAATGCGATACTGCGGGAATTTAACAGGGAAAACGGCATCCGGGCGGATGAGGCGGACAAAGAGCTGGAACTGAACAAGCTGGCGAGGAATTATAACCAGCATGGATTCTACCATGCCAAGGGTGTACTGGAGAAGCTGTTAAGTTTTGATTTATTCAGTGTATCGGAGATGATGAGGCTGTTCGTGCAGGAGCTTCCAGAAGAAAGAATTGTTATGCGCATCAGCCGCGACGAGGAAATACTGATAACAGAATCTGTGAAAAAACGGATTCGGAAGCGTATAGAGGATTATTTTTACCAGAAGGGATATGTTGATGAGGAGTCGGCATATGAGTTGACGCAGCAGCCGTATTTCCGTACAAGAAGGAGAACCAAGCGGCGCGCCAGGGGCTGCTGTTTTACATTGACAGAACTGAATGAAGGCTATACGCAACGGGAGTCTGTCTACTGCATGGCATATTTCCTGCAGATGGTAGATATCGGCGTTGCGGGGATTTCTTCTTATGCGCCTAATGACGTAAGAGTGGTCGGTTATGCGCAGTTTACGAAGGCGGGCGAACAGTCGCTGCTGATTGAACCGCTCAGGCAGTATAAATATTTATCGATGCTTGGCAGGCTGCATTGGGAATGCGAAAGGCATAGAAAGCCGATGGAAGCCGAGATTCGGGAATACTGCAGGGCATATCCGGAGTTATACTCCGAAGAGTGTGAAGATACTCTGGTGGATTTTGTGGAAAAATTGGAGGCAGTCGGGCAGACGCCGGAGGACTGGGGCGGAATCTTTATTGACCGCGTGGATGAGGAAGCTCCCGGAATTTATGGGGATATTATTGACGAACGCAGATATTACTATGAGCATTATAAGCAATATGCAGAAGAGAAAAATCGTTTCTAAGCGATAAGGAGAAGCATGGGCAAGAAGATTACGATATACAGAGGCGATGAGTATCGTGCAAAGATTGAAAGAACTTTTGAAGCGGACGACATTTTTGCGGACGTTTATTCCAGAGCCGGAAGCATTGTAAATAAGATTACCGGCGAAATGCAGGAATATGAAAGACAGCAGGAACAGGAAGGCGTAAAAAGAAAAAGATACGCGATGCGTTACTCCGGGATGGGGAATAACATCATCCTCTTCTGCGGCGGACGCGGGCAGGGGAAAACGAGCGCCTTACAGACCTTTGCTGAGGTTCTGGATGGACGGTATCAGGAAAAGAATGCGGGTAAGTTATTGGGCATTGCGGAAGAAGAGTTTGAGGTTTTAGGGACAATTGACCCTTCTGCCATGGAAAACGGGGAATCCATTCTCAGAGTTCTGTTATCCAGATTGTTCTTCCGGCTGCAGGAACGTATTGAGACCGGCAGTCTGGATACTCATAAAGACAATGATTTTGCAAAACAAAAGGCGGCAATCATAAAACTATTCCAAAAATGCTATGCAAATATTGATTATATTAAGGCGGGAAAAGGCGGGGACTATGAGCGCGACGATCTGGAAATGCTTTCCCAGCTGGGCAGCAGCGCGAAACTGAAGGAAAACCTTCACGATCTGATTGCCATGTATCTGACGATGATTTCATCCGGAAGAAGCGGCGGCGCCTGTAAATATCTGGTGATTCCTGTAGATGATGTGGATCTGGCGACGAAGAAAGTCTTCAGGCTCTGTGAAGATATCCGCAACTATCTGTCAATACCCAATGTCATCATTCTGATGGCGGCGGATTATGGGCAGCTGGTAAACGCGACTTACCTGAAATACTTAAAGCAGTATAAGGCAAGACAGGATGCTGCAGTAGAGGAAGGGGAAAAGGAAAAAGTAGCGGACGACTGCTATGAAATGGCGGCGAAGTATATCGAAAAAGTTTTTCCCACGGGGCGCAGGGTCGATTTGCCGCAGATAGACTATCTGCTTGCCGAGAGCTACGAAGAAATAAAGTTTGAATACCGGATACCCGATACCGGCCGTAAGGAAGGATTTGATACCGCCTTTAAAGAGGCGTCGGGCTGTGGGAATATACGGGAGCAGCTTTTGTGTCTATTGTATGTACGGACGGGGATCGTCCTGGTGGAAGAAAGAGATGCGATGCATACTTTTCTGCCCCATACGTTCCGGGAGCTGACGCATTTCGTGAAGCTGCTTTATGATATGTATGATATTAACTGTGATGAAATATACAGGGATTATGAGCGGAGGAGCCGTACCAGGAAGGCGCACGCAAGCGAAGAGTGGAAGCAGAATGTCGGACAGCTGAAAGAAAACATCCTGATGGTAAAGCGGTATTTCATGGATTATTGGTGTGAAAAGAATCTGAATGCATCGGAGGTAAGGGCGCTGCAGGAACTTGAAGACGCCAACCAGAGACATCAGATGGAAGAAGTATGCGATGTTTTGCGCAGATGTTCCAATGTAAAGGACTTTTCTGGAAAAACATATGCCGAGGTTCTGGATGTTATATTGGGGGTAGATATGGCTGTTAAGTTCAGGATACGGAAGGCGGTAGGGATTTATTATACCATTTTCCTGAACGGATGGTTTGCCGCGGCGATGGAACAAGAGGCACGATTCTCTGAGATTGCCGGGTTTGTCGGGCGGGCGGTAGCTGCATCTTCTGATTTTTTGGATGGTACATACATGGGCTTTCAAATCTGCCGGTTTAAAATAGACAAACTGGATTTGGAACAGGTCAGAATAGGGACAGACAGCTCCGAATTGAAGGACAGCCGGAGCATAGAAGAGATGACAGCATGGCGCACTGCGCTGGAAGCCTGCGGTACTGCCTGGCTGCGAACAAAAAGAAAACCCTCCATGCCTCTTTTCAAAAAGAAGGATGGAAAGATGCGTCTGAATCCCGCCATGTGGGAGCTGGAAATCGACATATTAAGCCCAATCCTGTATATGCTGACCAATCAATCCGTCAAAGCGGAAGCGGATGGGCAGGGAGCAGCGGAGACTTCTTCCGTGGAAGAAGAAAATAAACATGAGGGCTCAAAGCAGGACACTTATCTGGTTTCCGTAAGGAATATCATAGCAAACTGCGATGTGCAGCTGCATTTGAGAAATGAACTGGACGCATGGAGCGGAAGATGGAGCGAGGAAGAGCGCAGGGATTTCCAGTGGCTGGATATCTGGGAGGATTTGTATGGGGAAATTGACGCCATCCTGGAAAGAATAGTATATCCGGGCTATGTGGCGGTTTCCAAATATCCCTATTCCGAATCTGATAAAGCAGATGAGATTTTAATGAAGCGGTGCATCGGTTCTGAAATTAAGAGCATTTATGAATCGTTATTTAAAGATAACGTCAGTCTGATGAATGCGCTGCTTCTGTGCAATGAAATAAATAGAAATCAGTATGTGGGCAATAGAAAAGAGGGAATAGAGTCGTGGAATGGTGAGGCGGAAAAACTGATAAAAGACAGGGATGGTCTTGATTTGTCAAGGAAAAGGGCTGAAATCGATAAGCTTATGGGAGAAAAAGAACTGCTGGCTGACTGGCTGGAAGGAATTTCCCTCAAACCGGAGCCAGCTTTGGATGAGCTGTCCAAACTCCGGGGAAAAATGACAGCCAATGTTGAGAAGCTAACCCATATCCGGGAGAAAGAAGCAGAAAAAGAAGCAGAAAAAGAAGCAACTACGGATTCTGCCAAAAAGTAGCCGCAATCTAAGCCGGAGCCTGTCGCGGAAGTACAACTGCAGCTTCAGCTGGAACCCGCCGCCGCAGCGGAAGCAGATGCAGAGCTTCCAATGCTGCCCCAGACAGAACCCATCGAAGGGACAGCGGCGCCCGCCCAGGACAGCGAGTCCCCAGAACCCGGAAAAGATAAGCAGGACAAACAAAAGAGGTAAGAAGTTTATGCATCAACGTAGAGAAGATTTAGATATCCTGTTTCGACGGACGCCGCCGGAAATTGTGCTGGAAAGCATTAGAAGCGGTAATGTTTTCTGGGAAAGAAAAAAATGGACAGTTGATGCGCAGCAGTATCCTTGCGAGGCATATGACAGATATTCCCTGCTGAATCTGCCCGAATATTCTTCGACGGAACTAAAACTGCGGACGGACGCGCTGCAGGAATCCATAAAAGAAATAGCGCATGGCGGTGTTTTTTCGCTTCTGGTGCTGTATGCGGATGAGGTTTTTCATTATGACGGCATCGAGCTGACCTGCAGGCTGGATCAGATTTTGAACTGGCGTTCTATTTATCTGCGTCTGGGGCAGGATATTTTTACAACGGCGTGGTTTGCATGGCGGGATCGATACGAAAGCTTTGAAAAGACGGCGGACCATAAGTTTACATGGCGGACAATTATTGGTACGGACGATAAAAAATTAAATAAGATATTAGAAGAAGGGCTTGCGGAGAACCATTACCATTTAAACGGTTCTACGCAATCTTTTTCACTGTCATGGGCATGCCTGATGAACCACCCCGCCAGAATCCATAAATTTCTGCATGATAAGCCCATCATTCAGAAAGATTTAAACTACCATGCATCAAGCGGGGCGGATGACAATGTGCTGGATTGGGAAACCCGCGTCCTGTATGCGGCAATGATCCGTGCGCTGCTGTTTGAACGGTGTCTCGGATTGTTGGAAGGATGGAAGGAAACACAGGAACGGGAGCGGCAGGACGTATCGACCCTGTTTCGGGCGTTTGATGCGTTTCCGTCGATTGCGGAAACGGATAACCATATCGAGATGCTGCGGCAGATATATGGGAAGCGGTACGAGCAGATGAACGGAAAGAAAGTCTGTCTGGACTATGCGAACTGCGCCAGACTCTACAGGACGGATGAAAAAGAAAATAACCGTCTGCTGGCGGGGGAAAGATGCTTTCTGTATCAGTGTTTCCGCAGACAATTCCGGGGAGAGTTTTCCAGATCAGAGTCGGATTTGTTTTATTTATATTTGTTGATAAAAAGCGGTTTGCGCGGTGAATTGATTCAGATAAATGACCGGTACGGCTTTCAAAACTTTGCCGACTATCAGGATAGAAAAAACGCAGTTTATGAAGGTTATGACGAATATTGGACCGAATCCCTGCGTCTGTCGGTCTGCTCCGGCATAGAAGAAAATCATCTTGTCTCGCTGGAAGCAAGAATTATGTCGGGAAATTCCGCACCTCAGCTCAGGCGGAGGGTGACGGATTTGGACAGGCGGATAGAGTTTTCTGCGCGGAAGGAAGAGAAAGACAGCCTGAATATGGAGGCGGAATCGGATGAAGAAACGGACAAGAAACCGCCGCTTTGGTTCTATGTGATACATTTTCCCAAAAGCCCTTTTCAAAAAGAGGAATACGAAGATGATGTGCTGCATCTTCACCCAAGGAACTGGAAAACGCGGCGGAAAGCCCGGATACAGGCAAAAGCGGTCAGTGAATACATAAGCTCCTGTAATACGGAGAATCAGAGGGTGTGGGGAATGGACGCCTGTTCTATGGAAATAGGATGCAGACCGGAAACTTTTGCAACAGAAATACGATATCTGAGAGCCGTTTCCGGGAAGAGCAGGGAGCAGAAATGGTATTGCAGCCAGGAAAACCTGCATAAAGAAATCGGCGTGACCTATCATGTGGGAGAGGATTTCCTTGATATTGCCGACGGTCTGCGGGCGGTTGACGAGACCTTGCAATTCCTGGACTTTAGGAAGGGCGACAGAATCGGGCATGGTCTGGCGCTTGGCATTGTGCCGGAAGAATATTATCAGACCAAAAAATACAATATCTTTCTGCACAAACAGGATTATCTGGATAATCTGGTCTGGATTCTCTACCGTTCCCTGGAATTGGGGGTTGTCATTGCAGAGAATCACAGGGCTGTTATAACCAATAAAGCGATGGAGTTATTAGGAGAAATTTATCCCATGCTGCTGAAGGATTCTTATAGCGGGAATCTTCTGGATTTGTATTATAAGAGCTGGAAACTGCGGGGCGACCACCCGGATTTATATATCAATGGAAAATTTGAGACAGAAAATGCGTTCCGCGAAGAAGAATACGACAATTTCAAAGTGCCCGGCGGTTTGGAGCGTTACAAGGCGAAAGTGGATGAGCTGAGTATCTGCAGAAAAGACCCTAGAATAACCAAGATGTATTATTTATACCATTTTGATAACGACGCTAAAACGAAAGGGCTGCAAAGCGTGGGGATTAAAATCCCAAAATGGTATATTGACGCCATGAAAGACATGCAGCAGGCGATGCGGATGGAAGTGTTTAAGAAAGGCGTCTGTATCGAATGCAACCCGTCTTCTAACGCGTTAATAGGGACTTTTAAGAAATATATTGGACATCCGGTTCTTGTTTTCAATCAGCATCATTTGGGAGAAAATAACCAGTATCCCGATATCCAGGTGTCGATTAACACAGACGACATAGGCGTTTTCGATACATCCCTGGAAAATGAATATGCCATGATGCTTCATGCAATCTGCCGTTCCCGGCATGAGATGGGGAATTATAAGGACGAAGCGGTTTATGAATATCTGGATTATTTACGCCTGAGTGGGATTCATATGTCTTTCCGGGAATGAAAAGGCGTGCGTTTGCGATATCACGGAAATCAATTTTCAGACAGCATGTAGATATTGAATCGGCAGGGCAGATAGAAATCCCGCGAAGGCGCGCTCTCGCTCCATGAAAAACGCAGCGGTACTAAGTTCAAAAGTCGCGTTGCGCCTTTTTCACTAAGAACCGGCGTTTTTCAAGGGTCTTCGCGGGATTTCTATCTGTCCTGCCAGTTCCATGTGAAAGAGCTGACTGAAAATTGATTTCCATGCTGCGATAAAGAAAAAGACGAAAATGAAAAAGAAAAACTCAAAATGCGCAAGAAAAACATTCTTTACAAAAGGCGCTGGACAGAAAGAAAAATTAGAATAAAAAATTAACAAAAATTGGTTGAAAACCATATGAAATTGTGTTACACTTCAAACAAAGCATATTTTCTACATACAGAGTGTGCGCTTCATACCGGGGCTATCCGCTGCGGCGGAATCACAACACTCCCTGTATTCCAGAAGGATTTTTCCTTATCATA
>JAMPHJ010000127.1 GCA_023663465.1 Muribaculaceae bacterium
TTACCGGGGGCAGGATTAAAACTGTTCCTGGCAGATATTTTTCAAAATATGTGTCTACTCTATTGACTATAGTTCAATATCCGCCATTCTAAAAATATCTCCATTACTTTTAAGAACACTCATAAAACATCAAAATGGGTGATTCCATATCAAAGTACACCATATTTCCTAATCAGCAACCACCTCAAACGTCACATCCACATCTCCGGTATTTTCAAAAACCTCCACCCCGGAATCAATATGCCCCAAATGCTGCCGCTCAAAGCGCTCACCATTCTGCGCATAGAGAATGACCAGACTCCCGCCCGGCGCCCAATATGCTATATCTCCAATTTCATAACCATCTGACCGCAGGTTATCGGTAGGAAGCGCATACGCGCCATACCGATAGCACATTTCCCGCCCGTATAAATCCATCATGGGAAGTGTCATAGGCATTTGTTCTACAATAGCCTGTGTTGTCGCATTGTTCTCCATTGTTGCAATCAGCTCTGTTTCACCCACCGTAATTTTAATCTTCATTTCAGATACCTCCGCTTCATTTGTTATAATATTATTTTCAGGGTTTTCTTCCTTCGCTTTTTCTACATTCCCTGCTTCTTTGTTTTGTTCCCCTTCATCTGCCGCTGCAATCGTCACGTCAATCGTTCCGTTTAGGGCATCCAGCACTTCCTGCGGTTCCGTAACTCTTCCTAATATCACAAGATTTCCTGTATTTGCAGAATTCTCTTCACCGCTCACAAAAATAACAAAATTACTTGCAGGCGTCCAAAATGCAAGGTCGCCGTTTTTATAGCCGGAAGTCACATCACTGTCCGCATATTCAATCGTAAGACTGTCCCCGCAGAAATCATTATCCGAATCATTCAAAGTAACCGTCAGGGGGAGCTGTGCAATCAGGCTCTGTGCCGGGGCAGAATCATTCAAATATCCGCTCAGCACAGTATCCCCGATTGTCAATGTAATCGGTGTCTGTTTTCCTGTGCCTGCCGGACTTTCATTCTCAATCAGGTTGTCTTTCTCTGTCATTTCCTGAACGGGTTCTGCCGCAGCAGGCTCCAATGTGCTTTCACTGTCAGGGGACGCGTCTTTTACTGCTTCTGAAGATTCCGCAGATGTTCCGTCTTGTCCACAGGCAGCAAGTGTAAAAGCAAGCGCCAATACTGACAATACTGTAAATAATTTTTTCATGGTTCTTCTTTTCTCCTTTCTCAATCCGACATTCCAATTTCTATAAGCCATGAGGCAATTTCCTCACTTATATCTTCCCTGCCTGTCTGCAGAGCCATACCTTTTAGTATCGTTGCCCCGTCAGCTAATGCGGCAATACTTTCCTCGCTTTTTCCAATCCCCGCTCCCATTGTTGTGCAAAAAGGAATTACTGTTTTTCCCGTAAAATCATACTCCTCAAGAAATGTGCGGACTGCCATTGGCTCCACATACCACCATACAGGATACCCGATATACACAATGTTGTATTTGTCCATATCTTCTACATGTGCCGCAAGCTCCGGGCGGGCATCAGAACGCATTTCCTCCTCTGCGACCGCCGAACATTCCTGATGCCCCGCCGGATAATTCTGCACAGTCCGGATTGCAAACAAATCGCCGCCCACCTGCCTTTGAATCTCCATTGCTGCGGATTCCGTATTGCCGATAGACGGTGTGGCGTACGTCACCGCATCCGCCTCTTCCGGAACTATATTTATCAGGGAAAAATATGCAATTAAAATTTCATCATCCGGTTCCGCTTCTTTTACAGTGGTATTTTCTTCCACCGTTTCAGGTATCACTTCCTGTCCGCTGTCCGGCTGCGGTTTGGGAACAGTCTCTTCTGCCGCTAATGCCTGCTCCGGAATATTTACCGGATTTCCGGCGGAAGGAACTCCTTTTTTTGCAACGCAGACTGTCACTGTCAGTGCCGCCAATATAAATACTCCAAAAGCTATCCATGCGCGTTTCGTTTTATGCTCTTTCTTACACCCCGGTTTCCCTATAAGTTTTAACAGATAATAAGATACCGCTGCAAACAATATCAAAATACTCAGGTAATCCGCAAAAAAGTATATAACCGGCTCCTCATAATCAAAAAAGGCAAAATGCACCCGCAGAAACAGCCGTTCTATAAGTTCCCGGTGAATTAACGCATAAACCCCATAAACCGAAATCAGGACTGCAATACCTTTTCCAATATAGCCTGCCCATTTGCCCTGCTGCGGCAGTCTTCTTTTCACCATTCCGACTACCATTCCCCAATGCAGACCGATATGCATGGACATCAACAGATACCCCCATGCAGTGGAAGTCATGTGCAGCCGCCGCCCAAACATTCCGGTTCTGAGATGCAGAAAGCCGAACACGTCATAAGAAATCATTATCCCGCTCACCATCATCCCAATCATTGCCGCAAGCAGCATAAAATTGAGAACCGTCATGAAAACGCGTGCTGCTGAATACCTCCCTTTGAACAGCCCCTTGTACCATTTCATATTTAATATATGGTGCAAAATGAAGAGAACGAATAGTATCACGCCAAGCCACTCATGCTGACGGTTATCCGTGACATGATATGCCATCAAAATCATAAACAAAACTGTCATCATGATATCAAGCAGGACTTTGAATATCTGTTTTGGTTTCATATTCTATCCTCCGCTTTAATATTCTATATCCAATCGAACCATTGTCTTTCGCCAAACCATGTCATTGTACTATTCCTTTCTCTTCTCCCAAATCATATAATCAATTTTATCTAATATCTGCTGCTTTTCATGAATACCTTCCAACAATTCATACCGTTGTTTGCGCAGCATGCGGATTTGTTCTTCGTCCGTTCCATTACCATCCATAAGCTCCAAATATCTTCTGATTTCTTTCTGTGTAAATCCCGCATTCAGAAGAAAATTTACCAGCCCTAACTTTCTGAAATCATCTTCCGCATAACTGCCTGATTCCGTATTCTGCAGCAATCCGTTCTTTTCATATTGCAGCAAGGTATCTAATGGAATATCATACATTTTACTTGCTTCCTGTAACGTCAACGACATCTTATTTCCTCCCCTCTTCATCAAACACCGTCACGCTTTGCGTTTCGGTTTAATGAAAAAAATATAAGCACAATCATTCAGCCTGCACTGTCTGATTATGCTTATATTTTACTTGTCACTTATTTGTCTGTCTAATACCTATATTCTATGCCAATCTATACGTTTCCTGCATACTTCTGAAATACTCCAAAAACTTCCCCGCCACTCCGAAACCCGGCTGAAATTTCTTCCACGCCAGTACCGAAGTCATGGAAAGTTCCGGATACAGCGGTCTGAATACAAGCCCGCCCCCAAACAGGCTGACTGCTCCTTCAATCGTTAAAGCCGATGCTACGCCGCTGCTTATCAGCATTGTAACGTTTGTAATAACGTTATAAGTCGCAAATATATCTAACTTTGAGAAATCGCCGCCCATCCAGTTCTCCAACTCTTTCTGCAGCGGAAGGCGTTCTGTCGTAATGAGCGGCTGCCCCATCAGGTCATCCCTTGTAATATGTTCCTTAGAAGCCAGCGGGTTATCCGTACGCATAAGCACTCCCCAGCGCTCTTTCTCTTTCATGCGTATATAATCATACTTGGATATATCAATCGGTTCGAGAAGCAGCCCAAAATCCAAAAGCCCCTGGTCCAGCCGTTCTTTGATAAAATCAGTGCTGTTCGTGTAGAAGCGGTACTGCACCTTCGGGTATCTCTGACGAAAACTGTCCATTACAGCCGGAAGCATCTGCAATGCCCCAAGCCCGCCGCTGCCAATCGTGATGATGCCCCCCACTTCGCTCTGCTCTTCAAACTCGCTTTCAATCTTATCCATCAGGGAAACCACTTCCTCTGCGCGGTGCCTGAGCATGATTCCGGCATCCGTCAGCGTCAGATGGCGTCCCCTGATAAAAAGCTGTGTACCGAGTTCTTCCTCCAACTGCGCAATCTGGCGGCTGAGTGTAGGCTGCGTCAGATGAAGATAGTCCGCCGCCCTTGATATATTCTCTTCCCTTACAACCGCTAAAAAATATTGAAGCGTACGCAATTCCATGATAGATACCTCCTGCCAGAGATTATATCATATCAACGCAAATATCCTAAGAGGATTTTATATAAAACATAATAAATCCCATTGCGCATAAGAAAGAGCCGCATAGCAGCCCTTTCTTCTTTCCTTCCTCAAATGCTTTCCTCTAAATTCACTCCAAATCTTCCCCGTTTGAAGCAATCACTTTCTTATACCAGTAAAAACTGTCCTTACGGATACGGTCAAAATTCCCGTTCCCGTCATTGTCTTTATCAACATAAACCATGCCGTAGCGTTTTAACATTTCTCCCGTAGAAGCAGATACCAAATCCGTGCAGCCCCATACCGTATACCCCATCAGGTCCACGCCGTCATGGATTGCCTCCCCCATCTGGCGGATATGTTCCCGCATGTAGGAAATCCGGTATTCATCATGGATGCTTCCGTCCTCTTCCACCTTATCAATAGCACCCAGCCCGTTTTCCACAACCATCAACGGAATCTGATACCTGTCGTACAGTTCATTTAAGAAGTATCGAAGCCCTACCGCATCTATCGACCAGCCCCATTCGCTTGTTTTCAAATGCGGGTTAGCCGGTCCGCGCATCATGTTCCCCGGCGCAATCGGAATCGTCGGGTCATCCGTTGCTGTCGTACTGGAATAATAACTGAATGTGAAAAAGTCAACCGTTCCCTCCTTCAAAATCTCTTCATCTCCGGGCTGCATATTTATCGTAATATTTTCCTCTTCCCAGATACGTTTTGCAAAAGAAGGGTATTTGCCCCGCACCTGCACATCGCCGCTGTAGTAATTTGCCAGATGCATGACGGACTGCGCTTTCAAAACATCTTCAGGATTACAGGTATACGGATAGGCAACACGCCCAAGAAGCATACAGCCCACTTTATTCTCCGGGTCAATCTCATGTGCCAGTTTTACCGCCTTTGCACTTGCAATAAACTGATGGTGCAGCGCATTATAACGGCGCTCCGGGATATCCCAGCTTTCGTCCACCCCGTTAATCACGCCAACTGCCGTATCTTTTCCGGGCGGAAGAATGCCGCCGCCCATGATATTGCCGTAGGCGCTCATAAGCAGGATATTTATTTCATTGAAAGTAAGCCAGTAGTGCACAAGCCCCTTGTACTCGCGGAATAAAGTCCCGCTGTACTTTAAATAAAGGTCAATCAGCCTGCGGTCCGCCCAGCCGCCGTATTTCTTTGCAAGGGCAAACGGCATTTCATAATGGCTGATTGTAACAAGCGGTTCAATACCATATTTTTTGCACTCTTCAAATACATTCCGGTAAAAAACAAGACCCGCCTGATTCGGGGTTTCTTCCTCCCCTGTCGGATAAATCCTTGCCCAGTTAACCGACATGCGGAATACCTTAAATCCCATCTCCGCATAAAGGGCAATATCCTCTTTATAACGGTGGTAAAAATCAACTGCCTCATGGCTCGGATAGTGGTATCCCGGCAGAATACCGTCCGTGACACGTCTGGGAGTCGTCCTGTTTCCTCCGGTCATCACATCCGGCACGGAAACCCCTTTCCCGCCTTCGTTCATGCCGCCCTCATACTGGTTTGCGGCTGTAGCGCCGCCCCATAAAAAATTTTTTGGAAATGTCATGTCATTACCTCCTCTGTTTTATTCTGCTTTCAGCTTTAACAACTCTTTTTGATAATCAATCTCTCCGGAAGCCGCCGATTCGATATTCTGATAGGCATCCGTATTTGTTATAATCAGCATGGTCTGGAGACTGTAACCTTCCTGACGGATTTTCTCCGCTTCAAACGTGGCTAAGACGTCCCCCGCTTTTACGGTATCCCCCTGTTTTACTTTACCCGTGAAATATTTGCCGTCAAGCTCTACCGTATTGATTCCGATATGGAGCAGAATCTCCGCACCGCTTTCCGACTGAATCCCGAATGCATGGCAGGTCGGGAATACGACTGTTACCACGCCGTTACAGGGTGCAACTGCTTTTCCCTCTTCCGGCTCGATTGCAATCCCTTTTCCGAGGGCTTCCGAAGAAAATGCTTCGTCCGCAACCTGTGTAAGCGGAATGACCGTACCCTTTATGGGGGAAACCAAAGTCTCTGTCTTTATCCCCTGTACTTCTTCCTGTGCGGCAGCTTCGGTGCCGACTGCTGAAGCGTCCTCTGATGTATCTGATATACCTGTTTCCTTCTCAAACTTCTTAAAGAAAATAACCGTTAAAACTGCAGATACTACAACCGTAATCACCAGCGCGATAATAATACTGTAGAAATACTGCATGGAACCGTCACCGATATACATGACCACTGCAGGCAGCCCCGAAGAACCCGTCGCATATCTGTGGGTATGAGTCAGCCCGGCATAAAGCCCGCCGAACGCCGCGCCGATTGCCCCTGCAATCAACGGATATTTTTTCGGCACATTGATACCGTAGAGAGCAGGTTCCGTTGTCCCCATCAAACCGGTAATACCGGCAGATGCGCCTACCTGTCTGGTCTTGGAATCCTTTGATAAAAGTCCCGTTATCAGGGATGCCGTTCCCTGTCCGATATTTGCACAAAGTACAGCCGGTCCAAACACGCCGTCATACCCCATCTGCGCCATCTGCATCGTGCCGATAGGGGCAATACCATGATGCAGCCCGAAAATCACTAAAATAGAGTATGTACCGCCAAGTACGCCAAGCTCCAGCCAGCCCACATGTTCACTGAGCCATGTGAATACAAAAGTAAATATCATGCCCACATAGTCGCCAAGAGGTCCGAGAATGGAAAGCGCAAGCGCCCCCATGATGATAAAGGTCAGCATCGGCATGAATACGAGCCGTATAGCCCCCGGAATCACCTTCGTCAGGAATTTTTCCACCCTTGCCTGCACAAGAATGACGAGGACAATCGGAATCACGCTGCCTGTATATCTTACCAGATAGAGCGGGATGCCAAAGAAGGAAACCGCTTCCCCTGCTGCCACTAAAGTCCCCCATGTCGCATGGCACATAATGCCTGCCGTCACCGCCGCAAGTATCGGGTTGCATTTCAGCTTCTGCGCTGTTGTATATGCCAGAAGAATCGGCATAAATGCGAAAGTCGCATCCCCAATCATGTTCAGGATAATATAATTGCTGCTTGCCGTGTCAATCAGATGGAACGCCGTCAGGAATGCCAGCAGCGCCTTCACCATACCGGCGCCTGCCAGTGCCGGGACGATTGGCGAAAAAATGCTGGAGATAAAATCCGTCACAATGTCAAACAGGCTCCGTTTTTTGCCGGGCTCTGCCGCTTCCGCACCTCCCTCAAGGTTCCCCAATAATTTTGTCACTTCCTCATAAGCATCCGCTACGTCCATTCCTATCACGACCTGAAACATGCCGCCGTTAATCAGCACTTTGGAAACGCCGTCCAGACCTTCTATTGCCTGCTGGTCTGCCTTCTTATCATCTTTCAGTTGAAAACGCAGCCTTGTCTGGCAGTGGTGCAGACCGTTTACATTCTCTTTTCCCCCAATCAGCTTCACAATATCCACTGCTAAAGCTTCATATTTTTTGCTCATTCCCCTGTTTCCTCCTCATTCCAGATTTCTTTTGCCATGTTGAACACTGCCCACGCTACCGGCCATCCCGCATAAAAAGATGCGTGTGTGATGATTGCCGCAATCTCTTTCTTTGTCACGCCGTTCTTCTTTGCCGTCAGAAGATGATGTTTCAAAGAAGAATCACAAAGCCCCCGCCCCATAAATACGGATACCGTAATAATGCTCCGCGTCTTCTGGTCAATGTCCGGATTATTCCAGTTTTCCCCAAAAAGTACATCATCATTATAATGTGCAAATTCCGGGGCAAATTCCCCAAGTGCATTCCGTCCTGCCGTCTGTACGATTTTCATACTCGCATTTCTCCTTCCTCTTGCTTTTTCGTATTTCCGTTACCCTGTGTTTCCTATCGCAGAAAAATCGGTTCTTTCTCTGATAAGGTCATTATATGTCAGTAGATGAAATATGTAAAATGCTTATATTTTATACTTTACTATACGTTTATTGTATACTTTTCTTTGATTATAAGTATATGAAAAAGGCAGAACCAAAATTTTCATCCTGATTCCGCCAACTATGTTAAAATATTTCCTCTATTCTCAAATCACCTGAAACTCCTTCCATTTCCCCGATTTTAACCGCCAAAAATAAACCACCGCGCGGAGCAGCCAGTCAAGGCACATGGCAACAGCAATACCGATAACACCCATCTGAAATACCACGCCAAACAGGTAAGACAAAATAAACCGGACACCGGCCGTAGAGCCAATCGCGATTATCATTGTAAATTT
>JAMPHJ010000128.1 GCA_023663465.1 Muribaculaceae bacterium
ACATCCAATGTAACTTATGGTAAGGCTACCGGTAACACACCTGACGGACGTAAGAAAGGTCAGCCTTTTGCTCCGGGCGCTAACCCGATGCACGGACGTGATACTCACGGTGCAGTAGCTTCCTTATCTTCTGTATCCAAACTTCCGTTCAAGGATGCACAGGATGGTATTTCCAATACCTTCACCATCATCCCTGGCGCACTTGGCAAAGAAGATAAAGTATTTGCAGGGGATATTGAAGTAGATTTAAGTAAATAAGAGGGTAAAAATAACTTCTAAAGGCGTTTCGCCGCAGGACGGAACGCCAGGAAGTCCTACAACAGGCAAGGAGGACGTTATGGACGAGAAGCAAATGGTTGACGATTTTATAAAAATGCTGGATTCGGGCATGGCGCAGGGCGTCGGACATGTGAATGTCAATGTGGACGCGGAATCCGAGACTTCTAAAGATGTACAGACGATGGGCTGCACAGATTGTTCCAGAACACCTTTAGCTTGCAGCGTACCGACTCTGGAACAGGGGTTGGATGATTTTCATTAAATAAGGAGGAATTTATAATGGCAGTAGAAAACAAAGCGCAGGTAGATAACCTTGTATCTTTATTAGATGGTTATGCAACAAAAGGCGGTCATCATCTTAACGTAAACGTACTGAACAGAGATACGTTACTGGATGCTCAGAAACATCCTGAGAATTATCCTCAGTTGACCATCCGTGTTTCCGGTTATGCAGTTAACTTCATCAAATTAACACCGGAACAGCAGGCAGACGTTATTTCCCGTACTTTCCACGAGAGCGTATAAAAACGCGGAATATCCTTCCGGCAGCATACCGGGCGGATACGGGCTATGAAGAAGAACAGAACCCTGAAAGTGATTTCGGGGTTCTGGTTTTTTTTACCGGTATGGGGTATACTATATATACTATAGCTATAATTAGGTAATAGAAAGAAAGGGGAAAGATATGCAAGGCAGAATACATTCTTTAGAAAGTTTCGGCACGGTGGACGGTCCCGGCGTCAGATTCGTCGTATTTGTACAGGGATGCCCTATGAGATGCGCCTACTGCCACAATCCCGATACCTGGGAAATGAACGGCGGCACGCTCATGGAGCCCGCTTATATTATCGAACAGTATGAAAGGAATATCAGCTTCTACAAAGGCGGCGGCATTACCGTAACAGGCGGGGAACCGCTGATGCAGGTAGACTTTCTGCTTGACCTTTTTACGCTTGCTAAGCGCAAGAATATCCACACTTGTATCGATTCTTCCGGGATTGCTTATAAACCAGACGGAAACCCTGAATGGCTTGCCAAACTGGATAAGCTTATGACGTTGACGGACCTCGTCATGCTGGATATCAAACACATCGACCCTGAGAAACACAAAGAGCTGACCTCGCAGCCTAACGATGGCATTCTTGCCTTTGCCAGATATCTGAATGAGAAACAGGTGGACATGTGGATTCGCCATGTCGTCGTTCCGGGGCTCACCGACGATGATAAGTATCTATATCAGCTTGGATATTTCATCGGCGAATTTACCAACCTGAAAGCATTAGACGTGCTCCCCTATCATACAATGGGAGAGAGTAAGTATGAGAAACTGGGGATGAAGTATAAGCTAAAAGGCGTTCCCGCTATGGATAAAGACAAGCTCCTCGATAAGAAAAACGTTATCTTAGACGGCATCAAAGCACGCCGGGCGGAACTTGCTGCAAAATAGCAGACAGCGCAATCCAACTACCAGACAAAAGATTAAACTTTACTGCGTAAATTTAACGACTTCTGCTTGTATAATCTAGTATTTTATATTAAAATAAGAATGAAATTGATAATTTTATATCAATATGCTTTACATGATAAAAGGAGGATATGGTTATGGCATATGCAATCGGTGATGCTTGTGTAGCTTGTGGCGCTTGTGAAGCTCAGTGCCCTGTAGGCGCAATCAGCATGGGAGATGGCAAGTTTGAAATCGACCCTGATAAATGTATTGATTGCGGTTCTTGTGCAGGTGCATGCCCGACGGGTGCAATTGCGCAGGCTTAATCAACAAAAACAAAAGACGATTGAAAAGCATTCAGCCTTTGTCTGGATGCTTTTTTCTTGGTGGATTTTGCTGTCTTGCCTATCCATTTTTTGCCTCTGCTTCATTGCTTCTGTTTCAATTACTTCTCTTTTCATTGCCTCTTATCCTTCGTTAAAATCAGTGCTTCTGAAATAAAGGATTCTTTCGCTCCTTTTTATTTTTCAACGCTTTTTCTTTGGGTTTATAGCGCAGTCTCAGCATCTCGTCCACTTTGCGGTAATGCTCTTCTTCTTTTTTCCAATGCTCTTCCTCGCGCTCTTCCCTGGCACGGAACTGATAGTCCAGCTCTTTTAAGATACTTTCCTTGATATTGTCGCAAAGCTCTTTATTGGCAGTTTTTACGGTCTCTACCATCATATGTTGCAATAAATACTGCAGCCGGTTCACCTTTTCTTCCCTGCTCGCATCTTCCGATAGATGGACGATATATTTCTGCTTCTTCCCTATCATATATTCCAAGGCTTTTTCTTCCGCAGCCGCGCTGTCCACACCAGCGTCTGTATTCGCAGAAGACGTGGAAGGTTTATTTTGCAAAATAGTCCGTATTGCTTTCAGCTGCAGCCCCTGCTCTTTCAACATTTTAATCTCCTTGAACTGATCGACGTCTTCCATCGTATAGTACCGGTGCCCCATTTCATTTCTCTTGATAGGAAGCTGTAACTCTTCTTCCCAATAACGGAGCACATGCGTTTCTACCTGCACTTTTTTCGCCGCTTCTGAAATCAACAACATTTCCTGTTCCATACCCATTCCCCTTTCTTAACGATGCACGCCCCAGATAAACGCACAAAGAGACAAACCTGTCCGGGCTTGTCTCTTTTGTATTGGTGTGTCTATTTCTGCAGATTGCCAAATTTGGTAAAATCTGGCAGCCAGACTAGCTCTACCGTACCAATAGGACCGTTTCTTTGTTTGGCAATAATAATTTCTGCAATATTTTTTTTATCTGTATCTTTATTATAATAATCGTCCCGATAGATGAACATGACCACGTCCGCGTCCTGCTCGATGGCGCCGGACTCACGCAAATCCGAAAGCATCGGTCTGTGGTCGGGACGCTGCTCCACCGCACGGCTAAGCTGCGATAACGCAATCACGGGAACGGACAGCTCCCTTGCCAGCGCTTTCAATGAACGGGATATATCGGATATTTCCTGCTGCCTGGAATCAGTGCTTCGTCCGCTTCCGCTCATTAATTGCAGATAGTCGATGATGACCATGTCCAGATGATGTTCCAGCTTATACTTACGGCATTTTGAGCGCAGCTCGGAAATACTGATACCGGGCGTATCGTCTATAATCAGATTGGACTTCCCGATAATCCCCGCGCTCTCGATGAGTTTTTCCCACTCGTCGTCGGAAAGATTTCCCGTCCGCAGATGCTGCGAGTCTACTTTGGACTCCATCGAAAACAGACGGTTGACCAACTGCTCCTTGGACATTTCCAGACTGAAAATCGCCACCGTCTGATGCTGCTTAAAAGCCACATATTGGGCGATATTCAGAACGAACGCAGTTTTTCCCATAGAGGGTCTTGCGGCAACCAGAATCAAGTCTGAGGGCTGCATACCGGCGGTTCTATAGTCCAGGTCGATAAAACCGGTAGCAACGCCGGTAACGTTTCCTTTATTATGGGACGCTTTCTCGATTCTGTCCATAGCATTCATGACAATCTGGCGGATTGGCACGAACTCTTCCGTATTCCTGCGCTGTATTAAATCAAAAATCCGCTTCTCGGTATCTTCCAGAATGACTTCCAGACTTTCCTTCCCCACATAACAGGTATTGGCAATTTCTTCATTCAGCTTTATCAGTTTGCGGAGTACGGATTTCTCCGCCACGATATTTGCATAATATTTGACATTGGCGGAAGTCGGCACCGCTGTAATCAAATCCCTGATAAATTCCAGGCTGCTGACCTCTGGCGGCACGTCTTTCTCTTTCAGTCTATCCTGCAATGTCACCAAATCCACGGGCTTCCCTTCGTCGTTTAATTCTATCATCGTCTCGAAAAGAACGCCGTACTGCTTGCTGTAAAAATCATCTCCGATAATGACTTCCGAAGCTACCACAATCGCATCCCTGTCAATAATCATGGAACCGATGACCGATTGCTCCGCCTCAATGCTATGCGGTAATATTCTTTTTAATAATGCCTCTTCCATCGGCTGTGGCATTTTCCAATCCCATCCTTTAATGATTGACTATTCTTCAACGACCTTGACTTTCAGCTTCGCAATTACTTTCGTATGAAGCTTTACGGGAACTTCATATACGCCCAATGCCTTGATGGCTTCCGTCAGTTGGAATTTCTTTTTATCCAAATCCAAATCACACTGTGTCTTCGCCGCCGCCGCAATTTCCTTAGAAGAAATGGAGCCAAAGGTCTTTCCGCCCTCGCCGCATTTCATCTTCATGACGACTTCTTTCGTTTCCAACACTTTCGCCAGCTCCTGTGCCGCTTCCAGCTGCTCTTTTGCTTTCTTTTCCTCGTTTGCCTTCTGCAGTTTCAAATCATTCATATTTTTGGAATTAGCTTCTAAGCCTAGTTTCTTAGGCAGTATAAAATTTCTGGCATAGCCGTCGTTCACATTGACGACTTCGCCCTGTTTTCCCAAAGATTTTACATCTTGTAATAAAATGACTTTCATAATCCTAATCCTCCATGTCCAGACTGTCTGCCGCAGTCTCGCTGCGATAACGCCTTACTGATACATATCCAAGGCTTTGCCCCAACTGTCATAATGTCATCCGAGCTCGCCTTCCTCTATCATGGTATCCAGCGTATTCTTCACCACGATAATACCGCCTTCCACGCTGCTGTCTTTCAGCTGGCAGCCCGCCATCGTCATGTGTCCGCCGCCGCCCATGCGCTCCATAATGACCTGTACGTTGACTTCGTCGATGGAACGCGCGGAAATATAAATCAGACCGTTATACTCCGTCAGCACAAAACTTGCCTTGACGCCTTTGATATTCAGAAGCTCGTTTGCCGCCTGTGCACCTACCACTGTAGGACTCTGCACATATTCCCCATGACAGACAGAAATCGCATAGGACTGTCTATAGATTTCCGCCTGGCTGACGGCATCGGCTTTCGCTTTATATTCTGCGGCGTCGTCCCGGAACAGTTTGCGTATCCAGGTAACGTCCGCGCCGTTTCTTCTTAAAAATGCGGCTGCTTCAAATGTCCGCACGCCGGTCTTCGTCATGAAGTTATTGGTATCAATCATAACGCCCGCATACATACATGCCGCCTCTTCTGACTTCAGCCGCACGGTATCACTGATATATTGTAAGATTTCCGAAACCATTTCGCAAGTGGAAGAAGCGTATGCCTCCACATAGGACAAAGTCGCGTTCTCGATTACTTCCGTCCCCTGCCTGTGATGGTCTAATACGACGATGGAATTGCATCGTTTCAACAGCTCCGGGCACTCCGTAAGGCTCGGCTTATTCACGTCCACCACTACTAAGACAGCGTTGCTGCCTATCATTTCCAATGCCTGTGCACTGTTTAAAATCATATCAGACTCGTAATTGTCGTTATTACGGAACAAATCCACCATAGGATTCATGGACGCAGTCACCGTATCTAACACGATATGCGCCTGTTTTCCCAGCGTCTGGGCAATCCGGTAAATGCCGACAGACGCGCCGAAACTATCCGTATCCCCAAGATTGTGTCCCATGATATAAACTTCATCTTTGACTGAGATAATTTCCTTGAGTGCATGGGCTTTGACACGAGCCTTGACACGGGTGCTCTTCTCTACCTGCTGGCTCTTGCCGCCATAATAAATGATATTTTCCGGCATCTTCACGACCGCCTGATCTCCGCCCCGCCCCAATGCTAAGTCAATAGCGTTTCTGGCAAACTCATAATTCTGCGCATAGGTCAGACCGCTAAGTCCCATGCCGATACTGATTGTCACCGCCATTTCATTGCCGATATTCACTGTCTTAACGTCTTCAAGAATATCGAAACGGCTTTCCTGAAGCGTGGCAACCGCCTTCTTGCGCAGGATAATCAGATATTTATCTTTCTCAAGCTTCTTACAGATACCGTCTAACGCTGCGATATATTTATTGACTTTCCTGTCGATTAGCGCGATTAAAAGAGACCTTCTGACCTCTTCTACGCTCTCCAGGGCCTCTTCGTAATTATCCAGATAAAGCAGCCCCACTGCGAGACTCTGGTCGTCCACTTCTTTTAGTGCAATTTTTAACGCAGTTTCGTCAAAAAGATATATGGCAATCAGATAACCGTCATAGCCCTTCGCCTCAATGATATCGCTGTTTTCCGCCATTTCTTTTAAGGAAATCTTTTTCAGCCGCGCGACATAACTACAGTCCATGTAATCCACGTCAAACTCTACTTCGTCCTCCCCATTAATGCCCGGCAGCCTGTCCTTGGTAATCGAGGGAAAAAGCGAGGTAATCGACTTATGATAGCCTTTTTCCTTATTGACGGCTTTCTCAAAAGCAATGTTCGTCCAGATTAGTTTGCCGTTCTCGTCTAAAAGAGCGTGGGGCAAATCCAAATCCCGCAGAAGCCGTTTCTGAATCTGTCCATACTGCGTCGCAAAACTGATTAGTTCATTAACAATAATGGGCTTATTATAGAACATCAACGAAATAATAATCACAAAATAAAAAATAATGAAACAGGTCAGTATCAGCCCGGCGCGGTAATCAATAAAAAAAATCAGGACATTGATTGCAATTAACAAAAAACCTAAGTATAAAGAGGATTGTAAATACGACTTCAATCTTCCTTTTAATTTTACACTATTTTTCATCATACCCTCTTTTTCGCATGTCTTCACATAACATCATAAGTATAACATTTTTTGGAAATATCTGCCACATCAATATATTGTGCTATTTCATCATAATGTGACAGATATAGGGGCGTAAACGATAAAAAGGCGAAGTTTCTAAAACTCCGCCTTCAAAGTTTCTACCATATTTTCAGATATGGGCGTACCCGCTTAATCCTGTACATACGGCATCAGCGCTACATGTCTTGCGCGCTTAATCGCTACTGTCAACGCTCTCTGATGCTTTGCGCAGTTCCCGGTAATTCTTCTGGGAAGAATCTTTCCTCTCTCGGATACATATCTCTTTAATTTATTGGAATCCTTGTAGTCAATCACATTATCTTTGCCACAAAATACGCATACTTTTTTTCTTCTGCGGATTCCGCCTTTTCTCTTTGCAGAGAAATCAGGCTTCTCTGTTTTATTATAAGCCATATGATTACCTCCTATCAAAATCTGCCAGCCATTAATTAAATGGCAGTTCCTCATCTATTCCGTCGGGAATATTCATAAATCCGTCGCCCGCCGCCGCAGGTTCCGGTCTGCTGCCGCCTCCGGTATAGCCGCCATATCCGTTATCACCGCTGCCGGAATTAGCATTCTTGCTCTCAGCAAATTCCTGATCTTCGACAACAACTTCCGTCGTATATACCTTCACGCCGTCCTTATTGGTGTAACTACCCGTCTGAATGCGCCCCGTTACTGCAATTTTAATCCCTTTGTGAAAATACTTCTCTGCAAACTCACCTGCCCTGCCAAAAGCAACACAATTGATAAAATCTGCTGTATTTTCATCGTTGTTACGGTTAAACCGCCTATCTACCGCTAATGTATATCTGGCAATCGCCAATGCGTTCTCGCCCTGTGAATATCTCACTTCCGGGTCACGGGTCAGACGCCCCATAAGAATTACTTTATTCATTAAGTACCTCTTTCTACTTTTTCTCGTCTTGTCTCACGCACAAGTACCTGATTACATTGTCCATAATACGAACTCGGCTTTCAATCTCAGCCGGGACAGTGCTCTCAGCGTCAAACTGGATGAAGTAATAGAAAGCATCTTTCATTTTCTGAATCTCGTATGCTAATCTCCTCTTACCCCAGTCATCAACGTTCGTAACTTGTCCACCGAATCTTTCAATCAGAGCCTTGCATTTCTCTACTACTGCAGCTCTCTCGTCGTCTTCGATTTTCGCACTAACAACAACGGCTAATTCATATTTGTTCATGCTTG
>JAMPHJ010000129.1 GCA_023663465.1 Muribaculaceae bacterium
GCTGCTTCGGCCCCTGCATGGTTGCGGAGTGGGGGCTGGAAGAGTGGCGCGACGCAATACTGGAGCGTTGGAACGAGATTAATCTGTATACGATGACGCGGGGAATTAACCGTTTCAAAGGGCTTGTGAAGGCGCTTAGAGAGATAGAGGAAAAATACTGTGAAATTGAAGAGCTTAATGTGCTGGAAAAATGGGTGAACGAGACGCCGGAGCTGTCCAATGCTGCACTGGAGCGTGCGATTTCCCAAAATGACAATATCTGTCTACGCAAAGCGCTGGCATGGAGTAATGCGGTCAATCATTCCATAGACAGACTGCCGGAAGAGGACAAACGTCCTTTTCCGGGGGTATTGGAAGCTTTAAAACGGGCGTACCGTGATGCGGACGTTGCCATTGTATCCAGCGCGAATTTAAGCGCAGTCTTAGACGAGTGGGATTTTTATGGACTGTTAGAATATACGGATGTAGTATTGGCGCAGGATGCCGGGAGTAAGGCGTTTTGTATCGGCGAGTTGATGAAACGGGGATATGCCCCCGACCATGTGCTGATGTGTGGCGACGCGCCGGGCGATTTGGATGCTGCGGAGAAAAACGGCGTATATTATTATCCGATTCTGGTACGGCATGAGGCGCAGAGCTGGGAAGAATTTGTCGAAAAGGGAATCAATCATTTCCTAGATGGTACTTATGATAAAGGTTATCAGCAGGAAAAGAAGGAACAATTTCTGAGAAACCTTGGGAAAGAATAGAAGAAAAAGGCGCAAGCCAAGAAAGCGAAAGAAAAAGCGGAAAATAAGATGATGGAAACAAAAAAACAGTAAAAATGGGAAAGGAGAGATGACAACATGGTAGATATGAAGGCAAAGCCATTCAATCTGTCGGATGAAGATTGCAAATGGGTGGAAGATACCATTGCAGGGATGGACATCGATGAGAAAATAGAACAGTTGTTTTTTAACATGGGATCCTCGCGCACGGAAGAGTATCTAAAGATGACGGTGAATGATTATCATATCGGCGGTATCCGCTATAATCCCGGAACGGCGGATGAGATATACGAGCAGAACCGTATCTTACAGGAAAACAGTAAGATTCCCCTGATTATCGCCTGCAATACAGAGAACGGCGGCAACGGCGCCTGTACGGACGGTACGATGATTGGCAGCCAGACGAAGATTGGCGCTACCAGAAATGCAGACTATGCGTATCAGCTAGGTTATATGGCGAATAAGGAGGCGGCTGCGATTGGCTGTAACTTATCCTTTGCGCCGGTCAGCGATATTCTCTATAATTGGGAAAACCCGGTGATTGGTCTGCGCACCTATGGAAATGAGCCAAAACGGGTAGCGGAAATGGCGAAGGCATATATGGACGGCGCCCATGCCAATCCGGGCTTTTGTTGTGCGGCGAAACATTTCCCTGGCGACGGATTAGATTTCCGTGACCAGCATGTGGCAAACAGTGTAAATACCATGAGCTGTGAAGAGTGGGATGAGACTTTCGGTTTGGTTTATCAGACGCTGATTGACAACGGCTTAGAGGCCATTATGGCGGGGCATATCATGCAGCCGGCCTATGCGCGGCATTTTAACCCGGATATCACGGATGATGAGATGATGCCGGCAACGCTTTCACCGGAGCTGATTCAGGGACTGTTGCGGAAGAAACTGGGTTTTAACGGTATGGTACTGACGGATGCGTCTCATATGGTAGGTCTGACCTGTCGTATGAAACGTAGTGATGTGCTTCCAGCAGCGATAGCGGCGGGCGTGGATATGTTCTTGTTCTTTAATGAAATGGACGAGGATTTCGCCAGTATGAAACAGGGATATCTCGACGGGCGTATCAGCGAGGAACGTCTGGATGAGGCGCTGCATCGTATTCTGGCGCTAAAGGCGCATATGGGACTGCATAAGAAAGCGAAAACGGAAATTATGCCGCCCCGTGAGCAGATCCATGAGATTGTCGGCTGTGAAGCGCATGTTTCCATGCAGAAAGAAATTTCTGACAGAGCTGTCACTTTAGTAAAATATAAAGATAAAGATGTTCTTCCGGTTACGCCACAGCGTTATAAGAGAATTATGATTGTCTATGTGAAGGGACTGTCTGCACCGGGACTGGGTGCGTTGTTTGGGGCGAAAAAATCTCCGGCGGAAGTCTTGCGGGACAAGTTGATTGAGAAAGGCTTTGATGCATTTATCTATGAGAGTCCTATCGAGAAGATGCAGAAGCAGATGCAGGAGGGCAAAAAGCCCGATATTAATATGTATTTTGCAGGGAAAACGCCGATTAAAGAATTTCGTGAGAATCAGGATATGATTATCACCGTAGTGGATATTCCGGGCGGGTTCCAGCCGGTTGCACGTCCTGCTTTCGGCATGACGAAAGGCGGCGGTGAGATTCCCTGGTATGTATTTGAGCTTCCGGTAGTGGTAGTTGGTGTGCAGCATCCGTTCGTACTTGCCGATATTCCGCAGGCGAGAACGTATATTAATACCTATGACAGCAGCGATTCCACGCTGGATGCGCTGATTGATAAGCTGATGGCGGGTGAAGATGCATTTACGGGAAAAGATCCGGTAGATTCCTTCTGCGGCATTTTTGATACGCGTATTTAAAGAAATAAGGAGGTAGTTTTTATGCAGATGACTTTTCGCTGGTATGGCGAGGGAAACGACAGTATCACGCAGGAACAGATTAAACAGATTCCCGGCGTGACAGGCCTTGTCTGGGCGCTGCACGATAAGGCGGCGGGCGAGGTCTGGGAAGTGGACGAGATTGAGAAGATGCGTCAGCAAATTGAGGGTCATGGTTTCAATATGGACGTGGTGGAAAGCGTGAATGTCCATGACGATATCAAAATCGGTCTGCCTTCAAGAGATAAGTATATTGAGAATTACAAACAGACATTGCGCAATCTGGCAAAGTTTGACGTAAAGGTAGTGACCTATAATTTCATGCCCATCTTTGACTGGACCAGGACAGACCTTTTTCATCCGATGGAAGACGGTTCCACGGCATTGTTTTATGAGAAGGCAAAGATTCAGCAGGATTATAAAGAGATGGCAAACTATATCCTCGAAAACCTTCATGGCATGACATTTCCAGGATGGGAGCCGGAGCGCATGGCGAAACTGGACGAACTCTTTGAAGCGTACCGTCCGGTGACGAAGGAAAAGCTGTGGGACAATCTGAAATATTTCCTAGAGGCGATTATGCCAACCTGCCATGAGACAGGCATCAAAATGGCGATTCATCAGGATGACCCGCCTTGGGATATTTTCGGGATTCCCCGTCTTTTGGTGGATAAGGAAGCAATCGGACGTTTTCTGTCTATGGTGGATGATGAGTATAACTGCCTGTGTTTATGTTCCGGCTCTCTGGGGGCAAATCCCGACAATGACGTGCCCGATATTATCCGCACTTATTGCGATAGAATTGCCTTTGCGCATATCCGTAATGTCAAGCATTTCCCGAATGGGGATTTTACGGAAGCATCTCACCGCGACTGTGACGGCGATGTAGGGATTCTGGAAATTATGCGCGCTTACCATGACTGCGGGTATGACGGCTATATTCGTCCCGATCATGGCAGGCATATCTGGGGCGAAAAGTGTCGTCCGGGGTACGGCTTATATGACAGGGCGCTTGGCATTATGTATCTGTGGGGCTGTTGGGATATGTTAGAGCGGCTGGATGGAAAGAAATAAAATAAAGGAAGAAATAAAGAATAGAAAGGATGGATGCAATTATGATGGAACTCCCATTGAATATAGACTTTAGCGGTAAAGTAGTAGTAGTGACAGGCGCAGGCGGCGTACTGTGCGGTACGATGGCGAAAGCCTTCGCGCAGGCGGGCGCAAAGGTTGCAGCGCTTGATTTAAACGAAGAAAGCGTTAAGGAATTGGCTGATTCCTGTAAGGCGGAAGGGTTTATCTGCGAAGGATACAAGGCGAACGTATTGGAGCCGGAAGCGCTGGCGCAGGTTCATGAGCAGGTACTTGCCGATTTAGGACCCTGCGATATTCTGGTAAACGGTGCGGGCGGCAACAATCCGCGTGCGACGACGGACAACGAATATCAGCATGAAGCAGTGGAAGGACAGAAAACATTTTTTGACTTAGATGCAAACGGGGTGGATTTTGTATTCAAGCTGAATTTCCAGGGAACGCTTCTACCGACGCAGGTATTTGCCAAAGATATGGTAGAGAAAAAATCGGGATGCATCTTAAATATTTCTTCCATGAACGCCTATATTCCGTTGACTAAGATTCCGGCATATTCCGGCGCAAAGGCAGCCATTTCCAATTTTACACAATGGCTGGCGACACATTTTGCAGGAAGCGGTATCCGCTGCAATGCAATCGCGCCCGGATTTTTAGTATCCAATCAGAACCGCAGGCTTTTGTTTAACGAGGACGGCACGCCGACGGCGCGCTCTAACAAGATTTTAAGTGGTACGCCGACAGGACGTTTTGTCGAGAGTGAAGAGCTTCTCGGCGGTGTATTTTTCCTCTGCGACGACAAGGCGGCAAGCGCAATTACGGGAGTAGTGCTTCCGATTGACGCAGGCTTTGCAGCATATTCAGGCGTATAGGAAGGGGGCGCGTGCTATGCGTGATAATATTGGACAACAGATTCAGGAGCTGGGCGTGGTTCCGGTAGTGGTTTTAGAGGAAGTAAAAGACGCCCTTCCCCTTGCGAAAGCGCTCTGTGAGGGCGGACTGCCCTGCGCAGAGGTTACATTCCGTACAGCGGCGGCGGAAGAGTCCATCCGCGTCATGACGCAGAACTTCCCCCAAATGCTGGTGGGAGCGGGTACGGTACTCAGTATAGAACAAGTAGAACAGGCGGTCGGGGCGGGAGCGAAGTTTATTGTCAGTCCCGGATTTGACGCGGAAATCGTAGATTATTGTCTGGAAAAAGAAATTCCGATATTTCCGGGGTGTATCACGCCGTCCGAGGTAAGCCAGGCAGTCAAAAGAGGGCTTAGGGTAGTCAAATTTTTCCCGGCGGAGCAGTTTGGCGGCGTTTCGACGATTAAGGCATTGGCAGCGCCTTTCGTGGGAGTGAAATTCATGCCCACCGGCGGCGTAAATGCGAGGAATCTGGAAAGTTATTTAAGCTGCGATAAAATCATTGCATGCGGTGGAAGCTGGATGGTAAAAGGCGATATGATAAAAGCAGGAAAATTTGATGAAATTCAGGCGATGACAAAAGAAGCTGTACAACTGGTTACAGCAATCAGAAAGCAGCAGGAGGGAAACTGAGATGGAGTTAAAGATGAGACCTGCAGAAGAATGCAGATATGATGCAGTTTCTCTGGGGGAAGTCATGCTCCGGCTGGACCCAGGGGAGGGAAGAATCCGTACTGCCAGAAGTTTCAGGGCGTGGGAAGGCGGTGGCGAATATAACGTCGTGCGCGGGCTCAGAAGATGTTTTGGCCTTAGAACCGCTGTATTGACTGCCTTTGCGGATAATGAAGTCGGTAAACTGATGGAAGATTTCATTTTGCAGGGCGGTGTGGATACGTCCCTGATTAAATGGATGCCGACGGACGGCATCGGCAGGGTATGCAGAAACGGCATTAATTTTACAGAGCGCGGATTCGGGATTCGTGGCGCAATCGGCTGTTCTGACCGCGCCAATACGGCGATATCGAAAGCAAGACCGGAGGATTTTGACTTGGAATATCTCTTCGGGACTCTGGGCGTGCGCTGGCTGCATACTGGCGGCATTTATGCGGCGCTTTCCGAGGAATCCTGTGAGACCGTACTGGAAGCGATTAAGACTGCCAAGAAATACGGCACCGTTGTATCCTATGATTTAAATTACCGTCCTTCCATGTGGAGTGCGATTGGCGGATTAGAGAAAGCGCAGGAAGTCAATAAGGAAATTGCCGGCTATGTGGACGTTATGATTGGCAATGAGGAAGATTTTACAGCTTGTCTGGGATTCGAGATTGAAGGCAACGACGCCGGATTAAAAGAGCTGAATCTGGAAGGCTATAAGAAAATGATTAACGAGGCGGCGAAGTGCTATCCGAATTTCAAGGTGGTGGCGACGACCCTGCGGGAGGTCAAGACGGCGACGGTGAATGACTGGAGCGCAATCTGCTGGGCAGATGGCGAGATTTATAAGGCAAAAGATTATAAAAACTTAGAAATTATGGACCGTGTAGGCGGCGGAGATTCTTTTGCCTCCGGTCTGATTTATGGGCTGATGACGACGCAGGACGCTGAAAGAGCGGTGAATTATGGCGCGGCGCACGGCGCACTGGCGATGACGACGCCGGGCGATACGACGATGGCGAGCCTCAAAGAAGTCGAGGCGCTTATGGGCGGCGCAGGAGCAAGAGTACAGAGATAGGCAATAGGTTATAGTGCAGGCGGCAGAATACGATGGTTTTCTGCCGCCTGGAAAGCACTCTGAGAAAGGAGCAAAGGGATTAGAATGAGGAAGAAATTTTTAGATGAAAATTTTTTACTTTCTACGGAAACAGCGCAGCATCTCTATCATGATTTTGCAGAGGCAATGCCGATTATTGATTATCATTGCCATTTAAGCCCGCAGGAAATCTATGAAGATACGCAATATGATAATATCGCGCAGGTGTGGCTTGGCGGCGATCACTATAAATGGCGCCAGATGCGCTCTAACGGCGTAGAAGAGCGTTATATTACCGGTGATGCGACAGATTATGAGAAATTTGAAAAATGGGCGCAGACACTGGAAATGGCGATAGGCAATCCGCTGTACCATTGGAGCCATCTGGAATTGAAGAGATTTTTTGGCTATGAGGGATATCTGTGCGCAGATACGGCGAAAGAGGTATGGGATATCTGTAACGCAAAATTACAAAACGGTCTGAGCGCCCGCAAGATGATGCAGCTTTCCAATGTGAAGCTGGTCTGTACCACGGATGACCCGATAGATTCGTTGCAGTGGCATCAGAAAATTGCAGCAGATTCTGGTTTTACTATCAAAGTGCTTCCGGCATGGAGGCCGGACAAGGCGATGAATCTGGAAAAATCGGATTATACGGAGTACTTAGAGCGGCTTGCTGAAACGGCGGGCATCTCTATCCAGAGCTTTGCGGATTTGATAGAGGCGCTAAAGCGGCGTATGGATTATTTTGCTGAAAATGGCTGCAGCGTCTCAGATCATGGACTTACCTATGTTATGTATGCCCCAGCTACGGAAGAAGAAGTAGAAGCAGTGTTTGCAAAGAGGCTTTCCGGTGAAAGTATAAACGCCAGCGAAGAGCGGATTTTTAAGACTGCGTTTCTATTAGCAATGGGCAAAGAATATCAGAAACGCGGCTGGGTCATGCAGCTTCATTTCGGCGTAAAACGGGATAATAATGAGGCAATCTTTTCTAAAATCGGACCGGATGCAGGCATTGACTGTATTTATTCGGATACGCCCTCTGCGGAAATTGCGGATTTTTTAAATGCGGTGAATCAAAATGGCGGACTGCCCAAAACAATTTTATATTCCCTAAACCCGATTGATAATGCGGCTATCGGGACAATCATTGGCTGTTTCCAGGATGGTTCCTGCGCCGGGAAAATCCAGCAGGGAAGCGCCTGGTGGTTTAACGACCATAAAAGCGGCATGCGGGAGCAGATGACCTCATTGGCAAGCTTAGGGCTGCTGGGGAATTTCGTGGGGATGTTGACCGATTCCAGAAGTTTCCTCTCTTATACGCGGCATGAGTATTTTAGACGGATTATGTGCGAATTAATCGGCGGCTGGGTTGAAAATGGGGAATATCCGCCCGATGAGAAGGCACTGGAAAAGATTGTAAAAGGGATTTCTTATGAAAATGCAAAAAGATATTTTGGCTTTCAGGATTTGTAATGGAATGATTGGTGATAAAGTATGTACTTATGTACCTGTGGGGCTTT
>JAMPHJ010000012.1 GCA_023663465.1 Muribaculaceae bacterium
AGCGCTGGAAGACTGGATAGAGGAAGAAAGAGCGGAAGGAAAAGCAGAAGGAAAAGCAGAAGGGCTGGAAGAAGGAAGGGCAAAAGGAATAGCAGAAGGAAAAATAGAAGGCGTTATTTTAATGTGCAGGGAATTTGCCCTATCAGATGACGCAACCGTAAAGAAACTCCAGAAGATGTTTTTCTTATCTGAGAAAGAAGCAAAAAAATATCTGGAAAGACATAACGGATTATGATCTATAGAACAATATCATTTTGGTGATTTCATAAATCAAATAATTGCAATAATTTCGTCAAAACATCTAGATTTCCAGCAGCTCTTTGTGCATTTTGCAGAAAGAGCTGTTCTGCTGTATGCAATTTGCACAAAACTTTTAAAAATTGGCAAAAAATAATTGCAGTTAGGCATTTGACAAATAAAAACAGGGGGCGTATACTGAAAAAACAACATGGGTATACTCTACCCTTTGTATGTTAGTGCAACTTTTAAATCTTAAAGGAGGAGAAAAGAGAAGTATGAAGAAAGTAGTTAAAACACTAAAACAATCACTTTCTATCTTGCTCGCTGTAGCAATGGTCATTACTTGTGTCCCACAGACAACAACTTCGGTGCTTGCAGCCCCGGACGAGGACGTTACTGCGGAAACAGGTATCGATACGGACGCCCAGGAAATAGAAACGCCCGTTTCCACACCTGACACAAATTTGACATCGGATGACGCATCGGGCGACGATACGGAAGAATCTACGGAAGGAGGAGAAACCACTGACCCGGAAGAGGGTGGCGAGACGATTGACCCAGGAGAAGGCGGAGAGACTACTGAGCCAGGCGAAGGTGGCGAGACGAACGACCCGGCAGAGGGCGGAGAGACGACTGACCCAGGAGAAGGCGATGAAACTACCGATCCGGCAGAAGGCGACAATACAGTCTATACCGTAACCTTCCCGACGCCGGAAGAAGATCATGCGACCGTTACGATAAAAGGCGGCGCAGAAAAGAATGAGGAAACTGGCGCATGGACAGTAATCAGCGATACAGACATCACCTTTACGGTAACACCTGTTACGGAATATGCAGTTGACGCCGTAAGTTATACCGTAGGCGGAGAGAAAGAAGTTACCCTTACTGCAGCAGAGGGTGAAGCAGACGCAGAAGCTGTTTATACAATTCCGAAAGATGCCATCACAGGTAATATCGTTATCAAGGTAACGACGAAAGCCGTGGAGGCAAAAAACATCACCCTGACCCTCAAAGACTACACAGATAAAGAAACTAACAAATTTGAAGTGTTTCCACTGACAAAAGTAGAGGGAGATGGATACAACAGTACATATAAAAAAGCAGATACAGCAGTTACTGCGGATGGTTGGACTGTTGAAAAAGGTCAGGATGTCTTTTTTATCGTGGAAGCAGACGAGAGATATAATGTGACCGTAGAATCTGCGAATGGCAGCATTCCGCAACAATGCGTACGGTTGTCTGAAGCCAAAGAATATGCATGGGCTTATTATGTAGGCGATGTGTCTGCGGATACGCAAATCACAGTTACTTTAGAGGTAAAACAAAATAAGAATAGCGGCGCATACTGGGCATCTTTCACGAGTGCAGTGGATGCAACCTACGATATATCAACAAATGGTAACAAAACTCCCAATTTAACTGATACCAGTGTAGAAAAGAAGCGAGTTATTACCACATTAGAAGATATCACTTACACAATAACACCGAGGGCTAATTATCGGGTAGAAAAGGTAGAAAAGATTATTGATGAAGAAACTGAGCCTGAGCCGCTGGAGGATATCGACAGCGACGATACTACCTTCACTTTCGCCGGAAAATTCAGCCAGGACGAAAAAAGCGTGACATATCGTGTAACCGTTACAGCCATACCATTAACGGAAGACGGCGGCACGATTACTTTCAAGCAGGATGATGTAGCAACCGGCTTGACATTAGACGTTACGCCGGCCGGCGTAGAAGCAACTTCTACCGAGAATCAATATCAGGTAAAGAGCGGCGCTCAATACGTTGAATTTGCATTGACGGCTGCTAATACAAGTATTGCGCCGGTGGTTATCGTAGGCGGGGACGAAGAAGAATGGCCTGCGGAAAATGCGGAAGAACGCGAGGATACAGACCCTTATCTGTATAAGGTGCGTGCGAGCCGTTTCACAGCGGGCACCAATACGGATATTTCCATCAGCCAGAAAGCGGCTCCTAAGACGCTTACCATAGTAAGCAATGAGGAATATTTTGAACGGTTGGCGGTGGCTGTTACCGGCAAAGAAGATACATGGAACTTCGGTGATGGTGATGGATATTACTTGTACGATGATGATGATGAAATTATAGGTTATTATTGGAATTGTACAATCCCGGCTGGCTCTGAAGTTACTATAGATGCTGAGGCAGATAGCCGGCATAAGATTGCATCTTATCAGATTGGCAGCGGAGCAGTCCAGACAGTAGATGACAAAAATGCTGCAATAACGTGGACGCTTACAGACCATACGACAGTAGACATCACTCAGGCGGACGCGCCGTATGTCGCCGAACTGAGATTAGGAGACGGTTATGACGGAACGCTGGTAGAAGCCGTAGAAGACGGCGTATATTCTGTTAACAATGGTCAGACTTATACGATATTAATGAATCGCGGCGGTGAACAGGAATATCTGGAGAAAGCAACAATAACTCTCGCAGATGGAACAGTATGCGCCTCGACTGTAACAACAAATTCAACAACAAAAGCTGCAGTTACCGTATCCGCAGAGGATGCGGGCAAAGAGCTGCTCGTAAGCGTATGGTCTGATAATGATGCATGGGAGGATGACCACGCTCCTTCTGTAACCCTCAGGCTAAAAGTCAAGAATGCTATTGGCACTGCAGCTACCCAAGCAACTGTTACTGGTGTTAAAAACGGGGAACTCACACAGACTGTAGACACCAGACAGACTTATGAGATAAAAGTAGAACCTGCGGAAGCAGATGCAGATAATCTGAATGCAGTCGTTGAATGGCCTGAACAGGCGACGAATACAGATAAAGAGACAGTAAAAGCAGTGATAGTAGACGGCAAACTTGTTATCACTACTGCTCCGGTTCAGAACCAGGCAGCGATAGATGCACTCAATGAATTGGCGCCTAAAATCAGTCTGAAAGGGACAGGGGATGCTTTAACAACATTTACATTGATTCTTGAAGCTCCCAAGGCTTTAACAGGTTTAACCCCTACTCTGAAGCTGAAATCTTCTAATGATATCAGCCTGACGCTGACACTCGGCGTTCCGGCGAAGGTGAATCTGCCAGTCAATAAAGGCAAGCTATGGTATAAAGTAGTCGTAGAGCAGAAGGGAACTGATACTGTAACGGGTAATGACATCGCAGAAGGGGGAAAAGCAACCTATTATATTGAAAAAATAGCAGATAAAGCAACACAAGATGAAACAATTCAACTAATTAACAGAGAGTTTGGAAGCGGCGTGGCTTGCAACTTTACAGTAAATGCAACAGTCGTACAGACAATCGATAAAACTGATTTGAACAAATTAACAGAAGCGGCAATAGCAGGCAAAATTGCATTTGAAAGTAAAGCGAAAAGCGTCAGCGCAGCTACCAAAACACCTTATTACGCAACCAAACTGACCCTAAAGAAGGGCACGACCAATGTTTATACGGGCATGGAAGGCGTTAAGATTGCTACGATAAACTTTGGCAAAGATGCAACTTATACGGATGATAATACTGTTACCGTAGAAGATGTAACAACGGGGGTTACGACAATCCCCAAAGAGGCATTCAAAGTAGAAGGCGGAGACGTCAAGATAACGTTGAATGGTGATACGCTGGATTGGGATGACGAGGGCTTTTTAGATGCCGCTATCGGCAAACATACCATCCGTGTAACGGCAGATGCGCCGTCAGATGTAACACCGGCACATGCGGATATCGTTATCACACTAAATCGTGGTATCGAAACGTTCTACCTGACCTATGCATCCGATACGATTTGGAAACCGACGGGTAAAGCGGTTTCCTTAAAGGGAACTCCGACTTATAACTGGAATGAATCTCAGTACCAGCCCAAAACCAAGAAAGTAAAAGACTACGTTCTTGTAAAGGCTGCGAAAGATGAGAATGGAATTTATAGTCCGGCGAAAAAGAGCGATGGCACAGACGATATCCTGGAAAACATTCAGGGACTGTTCATCAATACAAAGAACGGCACGATAAGCGTAACCAAAGACTATAATGTGACCGGGACAGACCAAGACAAATTCTTCGTAAGGGCAACCTCTGCTGACTGGACTGACAAAGCATCAGGCACAAGCAGCAGCGTACCCGGCTATTCTCAGTTGATTACGGTTACAGGTGCGGCGCTAGAGCTGGGCGAAGTAGTTGTTGTAGGCTGGGATAATGAAAACGGCGGTTATTATATACCGATTCTCGGCGGCAGCGCTAAGAATGTAACTTCTGAAAAACTCTCTGACGCTAAGGTTGCCGTATTGAAACCGGGTATTACAGCAAAAACAGAGGGCGTTTATAGCGCAGATAATTTTGTAGATTCAGGCTATTTGTCCTATAAGTCCAATAGCAAAGCGTTAACAGTCGATAAAGACGGTTTGGTAAAAGTAACTAAGGCGAACCCTAAGGCTAATATCATCCTTACGGTTTCCAACAATGACGGCTCCAAAAAGTCCGCGCAGCTTAAAGGGATTAGCATTGGTTATGAAACGCCAGACCTCGGTCTGAGAGTGGAACGTCAGAATGCGTGGGCTCGCACTGGCGAGGATGAGAATTTCCAAAGAATCGGCGGAACCGATTACGGATATAAAAACAGCACGATATCCTATAATGCAGCGAGCGACAGCGTTTTACGGCTTGTCGTATTGGAAAAGGAAGGGGAGGATGAAAATGGAAAGGCATTCTATGAACCCATACATTCCTATGCGAACTATACAATCGCTGTAAACGGCGCAAAGGTACTAAGTAAAACGACTGACGCATATGGACAGTGTTATACTACCATCCTGCCGAATAAAAAGGACGTTACCGTTACCCTGACGGATAAAGGGAACAACCTGCGCAAAGTTACCTATACCATTACCAACACAGGATTTAGCCCGGCGACAATTGCCGCTAAAAATATCAAGACAACGGATAAGCTGACAGCGGGCGTTAACCAGCATCAGGAGATTCGTTACAACGTAACCAATCTGCCGGACTCTCTGGTGAGCGTATGCGAAGAAGAGCAATTATACGTCATGGTGAGAACCGATGCAACAGACCGCCGCAATGCTAAGAAGGCTTCTAGTTATGCAACATTTGAGCAAGCAGGTAACGTAATCGACTGTATTGCGGTAGAGCCTTATGAGTACCAGGTAAAGAAGGGTAAAAATACCGTGACCATGACAGGCGGTACTTTCGTTTTGAATTTCAACGAGGCAGTACCTGCAGGCAGCTATAAACTACAGCTTACTTTCGGTACAGCCAATAACGATAGTAGCTACGAAAATGAAAATTACAACGAAATCCAACCGTTAACGAAAGCGGTAGCAGTTACCCTCAAGGCAACGGCAGTCAAGAAAGGTTCTTATAAACCTGTTACGACAGTCAAGATGTCTGTAAAAGATATGCCGCAGGTAACGCTTGCTGGAACCGGGAAAAATTATGATAACGAGTGTTATTATAATTTGCGCAATGCGAATCTAAAAGGCGTATCCAATGGCTTTACAGATTATTTTGAAGCGGTTTATGAAAAGGATAGCGACGGCGAGGATACCGATACCGTTGTTGCCTTAAAGTTAAAAGATTTTGAAGCAATCAGGCAGTTACTGGCACAGGAACAAAAGAAAGAAGCGAAAGACATCACAGATAATGAGGTCAATGAAAGACTCGACTGGCTGACCGGAAATACCAAGAACAAAAACGCCAAAGGACTGACTTCCAAAGACGTCCGCACAGGCTACATCAGCTATGAAGTTTATAACTTGGATGGCACGCTCTTAAAACGCGACGTGACAAAACTTACCGTAAACTTCACCAGCGCGACAACTGACCTTGCGAAAGTAAAATCCGTAAGCGCGTATGCAGCAGCCGGCGTCAAGATTATGGAAGGCACCAAGAATGCGGAGCTTCATGTTACCGCAGCTAAGAAACCGGCAGATATCGCTTATGCTTATGTAGCGACGAATGACGGCGGATTTGAGGTGGCTAAGGTAGAAGGGGATACCATTAGCCTTGAAATAAAAGGAACACCTGCAGTAAAAGGTCACAAACTTACACTGTATGTAGTTCCGGCGAACAGCTACTATGTATCAGAAATTAGAAATCTAGCGACGGCTGCTGAAAAAACCGATTTTGTCGATGCTATCACAACAAAAGGCGTGAAACTTACACCGACAGTTACGGTTGTAAGGAAGGCGACCGGTAAAAAAGTAACTGTTGCAAAAGCAAACCTGAAACAGACATTTGCAGTAAACAACGAAGATGGTTTGCGCGGCTATGATGGTCAGAATGCTAACTATTGGATTGACGTCCCTTACACGATGAATGTGGGTGGTGTGCACATTGTCGATAAGATTGTTACTACTGTCAAAGATACGAACAATCAAAACAGTACTGAACTGATTAACTGCTATCCAAATTATCAACGCGGTGTGGAGGATGGTGGAAATTACATCGGTATTTCCATAAACAAGGCAGATATCAATAAGGTTAAATGGAGTAAGAATGGAACTGTTCAGGTCAAAGCCGAGCTGCCTTTCGGTATGCTAAAGAAAGAAGAGCTAAAGGATAACGATTGGTACGATGAAGATTTGACCATTACGAAAGAAACTCTTACTTTCACACTGACAAGACCCAAGGAAGTCAGCCATGAAAATAATGTAAAGAATGTGAAAGAAAATATAGAAAAGATTGCCACAGCAGTGGAAAAAGAAAAGAAACCAGCATTCTGGAGGGATATGCATATCAATGTGTCCAATTATGTAGCCCAGGATAACATGTATTATCTCCATGAGATCCAGTGGGAAGATAGACAGGAAGTGCATAATGACTTATTCGACAGTTTCACGGAGGCAATCTGGATGGTACACGACATCATTACAGAAATGTATGTGCTGGAAGACAGCACAAGCGTAGAGATGCCACAGTTCCAGACTTGGAGGGGAGAGAATCAGTACACTGAATGGCTGGCATTGTCGGGCGAGGACTTCACACTACCTACGCTCACGACGAAAGGGAAATTTACCGTACAGGTAGAATTGAAAGACCCCGACAAGCCCGAAACAAAGGAAATTGTTAAGATTCCGCTGACTATCGACACTCTCAAAGAACAACCCAGCGATGTAAAAGACGCTCTTGAAACCTTCGTAGAAGAAGTACAGAGCAGAAACCTTTATAACTTACGTTCCAATACTGCTGATTACGACAAGATTGCTAGGGCGGCAAGGGATTATATCAAGTTAAGCGGATACCCGACACTGAGACTGGATGTATGGGATCCTGAAAGGGATGAAAAGGGTGAGCACAAGGGTATGTTCTATCTAGACGACTTTGGCTGGGTGAGTGAGACCAGACAGGAAGCTACTGAGGAGGAAGACGGTTATATTGCTGCACTGCTCCACGTCTACGGCAGCAGATATGGCGGACAGGAAGTGTTTGTACCGTTTACCATCATCATTCCGAAGCTCAATCCAGAGGTTGAAGACCTGAAAGCAAAACTGGATGGCATCGTTGAAGCTAATCTGACCAAACTGGAAGGAATCGACGGTGTAAATGATGTTACATACGACCGCGATAGAAATAAGTTTACGGTTACTGTAACGGATGACCCGAAGAAAGTGGTAGACTACTGCGAAACATGGAAGAAAGCAAATGAAGAGGCTTATAAGAAAGAACTTGTAGATAGTCTCACAGAAGCCTTCGGAAAAGAATGGGAGTCTGTAAGCGGGATTACTGTCAATGCGAAAGCATTTGCGACAAATCCGCTGACGGCAACAGATATTGAAAAAGAGATAACAGTATCTGTCACGAAACAGAGTGGTGAAACAATCGAAGCTTTTGCCGACAGAATGCAGAAGGAAGCTGAAAAGAAATATGAAGCGGCGCTGAAACGCTATCCTGATGCAAAAGATGTTGTTTTCCCGGCATTACATGGTGCAACCGGAAATGTAAACATCACTGTTGCTTATATAGATGCAACAAGCGTATCGCAGGCATACCTTTTAACAGTAAAATAAGGATCCTGCAAATATCGTAATAAAATACAGCTAACTCCAATCCTTAATTTTAACCCCAAAGGAGCGTTGCAGGATGACAGATTTCTGTTGTCCGCAGCGCACCCCTGCAGGGGTATCAAAAATAATCTTAAAGCAGAATGAAAAGATGACAGAATATTATATTGATATGCACAGCCACATCTTGCCCGGCGTGGATGATGGCGCACCAGACATGGATACGACGATGAAACTCGTATCCGAAGCATATAAGCAAGGGGTACGACGTATGATAGCGACCCCGCACTATTATCCGGGACATATGAAATATCCAATAGAACACCTGGAAAAAGTTTACCAGGAAACACAGTCTGTAATTAAAGAAAAATACAGCGATTTTACGCTCTATTCCGGTAATGAGATTTATTATCGGGACGAAGTCGTGGAAAAACTTAATCATAAACGAATTTTTACCTTAGCCAATACCCGCTATATCCTACTGGAGTTCTCGCCCGGTGCAGAATACGGTTATATAACGGGTGCGGTACGAAAGTGCATAGAAGACGGATACTATCCGGTGCTAGCGCACACCGAGCGCTACGATTGTCTATGGAGGGATACGGATAACATCGCTGCACTGATTCGGATGGGAGCCTATATGCAGATGAATGCAGAAAACTTCCAAGGCGGACTTTTTTCTGCCAGAAAACGCTGTCTGAAACTAATCCAGCACGGCATGATACACTTTCTCGGAAGTGACTGTCACAACATGCAGGAGCGGCGCCCCAACTTAGAACCGGCGTTTACTTACCTGAAACCCAGGCTTTCGCCGGAACAGTTCCGACAGTTGGCGATAGAGAACCCAGCGAAGCTTTTAGACAACCAATATTTATAAAATAGAAAATAAAAACAGAAACACCTTGGAGTAAAGCTCTGAAATAATCAGTATTTATCAAGGGAAAAACAAAACATTTTGGGAGGAAGCAATGAACAAGCAGGAAGAAACCGTGGAAATTGACCTGTTGGAAATCCTTTATCTGCTCGTGCACAGGATATGGAGCATTCTGGCGGCGGGCATGATTGTCGGCGCGCTGACAGGCGTTTTTACGCATTATTGTATCGAAGAAGTATACAGCTCCACATCAAAACTCTATATTTTATCCACTTCAACCTCGATTACGTCCCTGGCGGATATCCAAATCGGAACCTCTCTTACGAAGGATTACATTGAGTTGGTGCAGAGCCGTCCGGTTGTAGAGGAAGTGATTGAAAATTTGGGGCTGGATAAAACCTACGAAGAAGTCCTTGAACAAATGACTTTTTCCAATCCTGCCGATACCCGGATCCTCGTCATGACGGCGAAGGATCCTGACCCGGTGCTGGCAAAGGACATCGTGGATGAATTTGCCATAGTGGCAAGGACGAATATTTCCACCATCATGAAAACCGAAGAACCTAGCGTCGTAGAGTTGGGCTATATCGAAGAGGATCCGGTTAGCCCGAACTTACTGAAAAATGTCTTAATCGGAACGCTTATTGGCATATTTGCGATGGCTGCAATTTTCATTGCCACTTATATGATAGACGATACCGTGAAATCTTCCGATGACATCGAGAAATACTTAGGGCTAAATACCCTGACTTCCATTCCGCTTCTGGAAGGAGATGAAAATAATGGGAAAAACGGCTTAAAAGGTCTTGGCAAAAAGAAAAAGAAGAAAACACGGGAACAGGTTAAGAGGAAAGGATAAGACACATGGCAAATAGTATAGCATTTCAAAATCTTGAAAAACAGACCTACGCCAGACGGGAAGCTTTCAATTCCCTGCGGACCAATTTGCAGTTTTGCGGTGTAGATAATAAAGTCATCATGTTTACAAGCTGTACCCCCGATGAAGGGAAAAGTACGGTGACAATGGAGCTGGCAAGGTCTTTAAATGATGACGGAAAAAAAGTAATTCTGGTGGATGCCGATTTGCGCAAATCTGTTTTCGTCGGCAGATATCGTATTCGTTCTGAGGAAACCATTTTCGGACTGTCCCATTACCTTTCTGGGCAGAAAAAAATGGAAGAGGTCATCAATACCACCAATATCGAGAACTTGGATATGATTGTCGCCGGTCCCGTCGCACCTAACCCGACGGAGCTGCTGGGCAGGGAACTATTCATCAATCTGCTCGCCACCCTTAAAGAACGCTACGACGTGGTCCTAGTGGACTGCCCGCCCCTTGGCTGGGTTATCGACGCCGCGGTTGTGGCACCAAATTGTGACGGAGTGGTCCTGGTAGTGGAAAGTGGAACGATTAGCTATCGTTATCTTCAGGACGTCAAAAAACAACTTGAAGTAACCGGTGTCAATATTCTGGGTGTCGTACTCAATAAAGTAAAAGTACAGGGCGGCGGCTACTATAACCGTTACTATTCCGGACACTACAAAGGCTACTATAAAAAATATGGCAAATACGGATACGGCAAGTATGGGAAATATGGCAAATACGGAGAGTATGGACAGTACGGTCAGTATGGCGAATACGGCACAGAGCTGGATGAATCCCTGCAAGGGAGCCTAGGGGAAGGCAACCTTTCGGATAGTTCCAATGAAAAACTCCGGGGGGGGGCAAAATGACCCTGCACTAAATTTCGACCAGTTATACCACATCGTAAGGAAGGAGAAAAAATAGTGAAAGAGCAGCATATCAGAAATCGAAACAAAAAAACCAATTTTACCCGGATATCTTGTCTGGCAATTGAAATCTTACAGCTTATGATCTTTGGATATGTCTGGATTTTTTACTATAATACGTTTGCCTTCCGAACCCACCGTATCACCGGCGGAATCATTTCTTTGCTGCTTTACTATATCCTTTACGGAAGGCTGACAAGAATTTACCGGGCGAATAAAATCGCACACTACTCCATCGGCGAAATCGTTTTTTCCCAGCTCCTTGCTTTTGGGATAACGGATTTGATTTTCTATGTGGAATGCTGTTTTATCGCCCGCAGATATGTGTCCATCGTTCCGGGACTTTTTACCGTAGTCATACAATTTTTGGCTGCTTGTATCTGGGCGCTTCTGGCGAAGCGGTATTATATGAACCATATTTCACCCCAGGATACCGTTGTCATATACGGGGATGAGAGCGTAAAAGGATTCCTCAGGAAGATGGAAGAAAGACCCAGCCATCTTTTTAACATCAACAAAAAAATCTCTTCCGGTGAGAAAACAGAAAAGCTCTACGCGGCAATCGATGCCGCCGAGGTCGTCATCCTCTATCAGACCGATTACCAGCTGCGGGAAGAGTTAATGCACTACTGTATCAACCAGAAAAAAGTGTTCTATGTAACGCCTACCATTACGGATATCATCGCCAGCGGCTTTGAAAACAGGCATTTCATAGACAGCCCCCTGATGAAGTACGATTGCTACAGAGAATCCCTAAGCATGGAATTTATCAAAAGAAGCATCGATATCGTAGTATCCCTGTTCGGGCTGATTATCTCACTGCCGATTACGTTAGTTACCATGCTGGCAATCAAGTTAGAAGACGGCGGCACAATCTTTTTCAAACAGGAACGCTACACGAAAAACTGGAAGAAATTTAAGATACTCAAGTTCCGAAGCATGGTCATGAATGCGGAAGAAAACGGCGCGCTTCTCTGCAGCGCAAACGATAGCAGAATCACGAAAGTAGGAGCCGTCATCCGACGATTCCGCATCGACGAGATTCCCCAGCTCCTCAATGTCCTAAAAGGAGACATGTCTCTCGTCGGTCCCCGTCCGGAGCGGGTGGAAAACACGGAAAAATATACGGAAGAACTACCGCAGTTTGCATACCGGCTGCAGGTCAAAAGCGGGCTGACAGGGTATGCGCAGTTGTATGGAAAGTATAACACGTCCGCTTACGACAAGTTGAGGTTAGATTTGATATACATAGAAAACCGAAGCCTGATTCTGGATATGAAGCTGATCATGCTGACCTTGAAGATCCTGTTTATTCCTGAGAGTACGGAAGGGTTTAGTGAGGAGGCGGTGCAGTTGATGAGGGTGGAGGTGGATAAGAGACAGGCGGTGTGAATTAACAATAATAATATGAAAGGTCTGTATAATTACATAAAAATATGGCGTAATGATGAAACAAGATGCAATGATACATGTCTTTATCGTAGGTAGTAAAGGGATTCCGGCGCAGTACGGCGGGTTTGAAACATTTGTAGATAATTTGACTGCAAGAAAGGAATCAAAAAATATAAAATATCACGTTTCTTGTATGGATAATGAAGAAAAATGTTTTGAATATAATGGTGCAGACTGTTTTAATATAAAACTTCCACTAAAAGGCGCTCCTGGAAGGATTCTACATGTAGCCAAGGCACTTAGATTTGTTGAAAAGTGGAAAAAAGAGCACAAAAATGAAATTGCTATTGTGTACATTCTAGGATGTCGTATAGGTCCGTTTCTGATTTCGTATTATCGCAGATTACATAAATTATGTGTGAAAATATTCGTCAATCCTGACGGTCTGGAATGGAAAAGAGATAAATGGAATGCACTTGAAAAAAAATTTTTAAGATACTGCGAAAAATGTTTGGTAACAAATTCAGACATGATAATTTGCGACTCTATTCATATTGAGAAATATATAGTGAAAACATATCCATCTACAAAAGGCAAAACAACTTATATCGCTTATGGTGCAGATACAACACGTTCAGAATGTTCTGATGAAAAAATACAAGATTGGTTCCGTGAACATGAGATTGACCGACAAGAATATTATTTAGTTGTCGGAAGATTTGTTCCAGAAAATAATTATGAAACAATTATATCTGAATATATGAAAAGTGAGACGGATAAACCTCTTATTATTATTTCTAATGTAGAAAATAATAATTTTTATATGAAATTAAAGGAAAAAACACACTTTGAACAAGACAACAGAATAAGATTTGTTGGTACGGTATATGACCAGGATTTGCTGAAAAAAATCCGTGAAGAAGCATATGCATATATACATGGACATGAAGTCGGAGGCACAAATCCAAGTTTGTTGGAAGCATTAGCAAGTACAAAGTTGAGTCTTTTGCTGGATGTTGGGTTTAATAAAGAAGTTGCAAAAGATTCAGCATTATATTGGGAAAAAACAAGTAATTCATTATCAAGGTTAATTAATGATTCAGAAAAGTTATCATCAGATTTTATTCATCAAAAAGATGATATGAGCTATGACCGTATAAAAAATGAATATAGTTGGAGTAAGGTTTGTGCTTTGTATGAAGGATTGTGGGATAGAGAATAAAAAGTTATCAATATGATACAAAATGGAGTTATTGGCTGTATGAAAAAATTCATAGAGATATTTAAGAGAGTAGATGGAAAAAATGTACTGAAACAGTATGCTCGAACCCGTGTATTATTTTTTGCATTGATACAAACCGTATTGTTAGGATTTTCAAGGAAATCGTTAGAGATTGTAAGACTTGCAGTCGATAATAAGATTTACTCTCGTTTAAGAAAAGAGAATTTAAAATTTATCGAGTTATATAAAGCAGAACATAAGGCAGATGATAGGGAAAGAAAATACAATCCGGTCATTTGGACGATGTGGTTGCAAGGAATGGATAAAGCGCCTGCCATAGTACAAAAATGTCATGAATCAATCAGAAAAAATATTTCTGATCATGAAATTATTGTTATCACGGAAAAAAATTTTAACCAATTTGTAACTTTGCCGGATTATATTTTAGAAAAATATAAGAACGGTAATATATCCAAAACACATTTTTCAGATATTGTGAGAATTGAATTACTGGCGGTTTATGGTGGAACATGGCTTGATAGTACAGTTTTTTGTAGTGGTGTGCCGGAACATAAATATATGTTAGATTCTGAATTATTCTTGTTTCAAACCCTTAAACCCGGTTTGAATGGACATTGTAGGTCGGTTTCCACTTGGATGATGACCGCTTATTCTAATAGTAAGATTATTCTTCTTGTTAGAGCTTTGTTACATAATTATTGGAAAAGACATAACTTCCTAATTGACTATTTTATAATACATGACTTTATTCAGATGGCAGCTGAGGTATATCCAGAAGAATGGAAGAGAGTTGTGCCATTTAGTAATTCTACACCACATATACTGCTTCTCCGTCTATTTGATAGATATGACAATAATATATGGCAAGCATTGGAAAAACAGACAAGTTTTCATAAACTGAGTTATAAATTTGATGCCAAAATGTATGAACAGAAGGGAACCTATTACGATATAATCTTAAATCACGGCAATAAGGTATAGATTGTTTTAAAATTAGTAGAGGAGATAGAGAAACTGCGGCTGTTGTTGGCAGAAGCAGATAGGAATAAATGAAAAGTAAAATTGCAATTGTAACGGTAGCGCTTAATGCAAGACAAGAAATAGAAAAAACGATAGAATCGGTTTTTCGACAGGATTATAGCAATTATGAATATATTATACAAGACGGCGGATCTGCAGATGGGACAATTCAATTTGCAGAACAATATAAGATAAAATTTGCTAAAAAAAATATTAGATATTTTATATATGATGAAAAGGATGAGGGTATATATGATGCAATGAATAAAGCTGTTTTAAAAACAGATGCAGAATATGTATTATTTTTGAATGCAGGAGATTATTTAGCAAGTGCAGACGCGTTGTCAAAAATTTTTGTAGAATTAGAAGGCGAAATTCCTGATATTGTTTATGGAAATTATTACTATTGTTATAAAAATTATAGAAAACAAGCTGTTTCTCTCAAAGTAGAAAAAATAACGAAAAAAATGATATGCGCACATCAAGCAATTTTGACTAAATTAGAATTGTTAAAAAAGCGGCCATATGAGACAGATTATAAAATGGCAGCAGACTATGATTTTTATATACAAATGTATTTGGAAAATAAGACTTTTAAAAAAATAAATATAGAAATAGTATATTTTGATATAAATGGAGTTAGTCAGAAAAATGCAAAATTAACCCAATTGGAAAGGCTGGATATTTTGCACAAGTATGGCTATATATCTGCAATAAAATATAGGCTGCGAGGAATAATCAGTTCATATATATCCTTCAAAAAAGGAATTATTAGATTTGCACCTACAAGAATAAGATTTAGAAATTATGAATTATTTAATTCCTATATAAGTGTAAAGTAAAGTTGTTCTAATAATTCATGCAGTGAGTATTCTGCTAGGATTTTTTGCTTAACTTATGGAGACAAATATGAAAATAAAGATTAATTTAGATGTGTTGCTGATTTATGTTGAGGTATTTTTAATAATTTATTTGTCTGGCTCATGGAGACAGAACGATGAACTAGAGATGATAAAATGGCTGATGCTTGTTATTGGTTTTTTTTGTGCAATTAGAGCGTTTACATTAAAATATGAGTGGAAAATTTTTTTGCTTTTGAGTGGATGTTGTATTGTTTACCTATTATTGGAGTTTAGAATGTTTTCCGCTTCTATAAATACATTTTTATTCTTTTTAGTTAAGCTTTTAATGTTTGTTTTTTTTGTATTATTTGCCAGCAAAAGAAATGTCAGTATTCTTGAAGTAATTGGGAATATTGTTTTTGTAATTTCCGTATACTCACTATTTATGTATACTATTTTACACATATTTCATTTTAATCTACCCTATATAATGTCTCCAGGACATGGTATAGAATATGAAAAATATTTTTTATATATTACAACAGAACTCCCGTCTTTTCAATTTAATATAGGGAATTTTCAGATTCGGCGTTTGATGTCCTTCTTTTGGGAACCAGGAGTATATCAAATATATTTATGTTATGCTTTATTTTTCTTTTTATATTGTAAAGCTGAAAAAAAGACTGCTACAATAATTGTTTTAATTATCAATATTATTCTTACAACATCGATTACTGGTGTCTGCGCAGCTATTATTATGTTATGGTACGCAGTGATTAAAAAAATGGGGATAAATAAGAAAACGATTTTCTTTTTGGCAGCCAGCGTTTTGATAGCTGTTTTTGGTGTAGTATATCTATGGCAATTAAAGATGCAGACATCCTCGTATTTCACAAGACTAACTGATTTTATAGTAGGATTGCGTATTTTTGGACAGCATTGGTTTTTTGGGACAGGGTTTCAAAATGATGCAGAGTACATATTAGTACGAGGAATTAATAAGGGAAATTCTAATGGGCTGATTAGTTGGCTGACTTCTATGGGACTTATAGGTGGAATACTGTTACTTGCGCCCTTTTTGATACGGCTTCATAATATTACAGACACAGAAAACAAAAGACTCTACATTCTTTATTTTAGTTTGTTTATACTTCAGAATATGGCTGAACCAATCACAAACTTCCCAATTATGTCTTTGATTGTAACGGTAGAGTATAGTTATTTACTATTTAATAAGGAGTTTAAAAATTCTTATGCTTATTGGTAAAAAAGTTGATTGAAGCATCTTTCAGGAGGAAGCGTTTAATGCTTAAAAGAATGTTCAAAAATAGTAAGTATGCAGGTTACTATAAAAAAATATATAGAGAAATTAAAAATTTGAAATGGCATATATTTAGTCTTTTGAAAGGAAAGCCCTATAATTGTCTGATACATCCAAGTGCAAAAATAATAAATAGTAAAATATGCGGCAGGAACAAAATTAATAAAAAAGCGGTTATTAAAAATTCAGAAATTGGATATGGGACATATGTTGCTGATAATTCCATAATTAATCGATGCAAAATTGGAAAATACAGTTTGGTAGGATTTCAATCATTAATCGGAGCGCACCCGTTACACGAGATTGTTTCTTTACATCCTGCATTTTATTCAACTTTGGAACAATATGGTTTTACTTATACAGATAAGCAATATTTTGAAGAGTTTGTATATGCAGATTTAGAAGGACATTCGATTGTAATTGGCAATGACGTATGGATTACGGCAGGTGAGACAAAGATTATTCAAGGAATTACAATTGGCGATGGAGCGGTTATTTTGGTTAATGCAGTAGTGACTAAAGATGTTCCCCCATATGCTATTGTAGGTGGAATACCTGCCACAATTAAAGGTTATAGATTTACTCCTGAACAAATTGATTTTTTGCTTAAATTGAAATGGTGGGATAGGAGTGAGGAATGGATTCGACAACATATTACATATATGTCAAATATAGAACGGCTAATGCGCCAAATGTATGTAGAAGAGCCAGAATTATATGGGAAATAAGATGAATAATATGAAATCAATAAAGGTAAATGCAATATTGAATAGCATACAGACGGTTTTAAAATTTATATTTCCGTTGATTATCTTTCCATATGTGTCGCGGATTTTAGGGACTGAACAACTAGGGAGGTATAATTTTAGTAATTCGGTTATAAGTTACTTTATTTTAATAGCGGATGCTGGAGTAAAAACATATGCTGTAAGAGAAGGAGCAAAAATTCGGAATAATAAGAAAGAAATTACAAAATTTTCAAATGAGGTTTTTTCGATTAATTTGTATACAACTCTCTTTTCCTATCTATGTTTAATTCTTGTATTGTTTTTTTCGGTAAAGGTAAGAAGTTATGGAGAAATTATTATTGTTTTAAGTTTTCAAATTATACTCATAACATTAGGAAGAAGCTGGTTATTTAATATTTATGAAGACTTTTTTTATATAACTATCCGAAATATTTGTTTTCAAATAATTTCTATGATACTACTTTTTTGCATTGTTAAAAATAGTAATGATGTATTTAAATATGCTATCATTGTTACGGTCGCAGCAGTTGGAAATGAAGTGTTAAATATGTTTATTAGTAGAAAATATAGCAGGATTCATTTTGCTTTTAGCATCAATAAAGAACATATAAAACCTTTGATATATTTATTTAGTACGACGCTCAGTATAACAATTTATCAATCTTCGGATATTATTATGTTAGGCTTTATTGGAACAGACTACAATGTGGGAATATATAGTGTTAGCGTAAAGATTTATAACATATTAAAGCAGTTGGTTGCAGCCATTTTATTTGTAACGATTCCGAGGTTTTCTTACTATTTGGGAAAGAAATTATATGATGAATATCAAAATTTGTTTACAAAAGTATTTAATTTTTTAACATTAGTTCTGCTTCCTGCCTCGGTGGGGTTAATAATGGTTAGTCAAGAAGTTATATTATTGTTTGCAGGACAGGCTTATCGGGAATCGGTATTGTCATTGATATTATTAAGTATTGCTATGATTCTTAATTTATATTCTTATATGTTAGGATATTGCGTAATATTACCGAATGGAGAAGAAAAGTATTTTTTTTGGATAACTCTATTCGGTGCAATAGTGAATATTTCCCTAAATATAATTATGATGCCTGTGTATCTGCAAAACGCGGCTGCATTTTCAACAATAGTTGCAGAAGCAAGTACGTTATTATTGGGTATAAGCAAAGCCAAAAAATTAATAAGATTTAAGGGGGTTTTTGGCAATTTAATTTGTACAATGGCAGGATGCATTTGGATTATAATTGTTGGAGTCGTAGTTCATTTGATTTTTGATAATGTGTATTACAGTTTAAGTATAATAATTTTATTGTCTATACTAGGTTATTTTATGATACAAATATGTTTGAAAAATCAGATTATATGGGAAAGCATTTCAATAGGGATAGCTTATATAAAAAATAGAAAGGCATAATAACATTAACAATTAAAGGAAGGATAGTAGGCTAAGTTATGAAAATGAAAGCTGTGATAATGCGGGCATTTGCACCTATAATTAATCTGATGACTTGTATAGTGAATTTATTCGTATGGCGAGATAAACGAATCATATTATGCGGCGCTTGGATGGGTGACAAATTTGCCGATAATTCAAGAAATTTATACCAATATCTTTTTGCTAATCAGGAGCAATACGGTTTAAAAAAAGTTATATGGGTAACTCGCAATGAAAGAGTATACAACATTCTGAAAAAATCGGGATATGAAGTATATATGATGCACAGCATGAAGAGTATTTATTATCATTTTAAGGCAGGAGTGTACATTATTTGCAATATCGGATTTTATGTTAGTGGTTATGCAGGTGATACAATGGGGCATTTGGCGGGGCATGCTCTAAAAATATTTACTTGTCATGGAATCCCTCTAAAGGCAGGAAAATCCACAGGACAAAATACAAAAGAGGCAGGTATCAAAGGCAGGATTATATATACTTTACGGACTAGTCCGTTGTTTTGCGCTATATTTACACCGGGACATTGGGACAAGGCGTATTATTTATCAACAGGACAAGAATGTACCAGAAGATGTGCTGTAGTTCGGGGAATTAGTGAAACTCAGTTTATAGAGACCGGGTATCCGCGGGATTGTATGGATATTATGTATTTAAGCAGGGAAAAAGAGATTATATCCTTTATAAGAAAATCGAAATCAGATAAAATTATTCTTTATGTTCCTACTTTCAGGGAACATGGCAAGGTGCCTAATCCGACAGATGATTTACAATTTCTTTCTTTTATAAATGAAAGTGGATATTTATGGATTGAAAAACCTCATTTTGCCTCAAAGAATTTTGGGGCTGACATAAAGAAGGAAAGTAATAATATTTTACGTTTGGAAGAAGATTTTGATATTAATGTAATTTTGCCAGAAATCTCATTATTAGTTACAGATTATTCCTCGGCCTGTTATGATGCAATTGCACATCAGAAACCTGTATTATACTATGCTCCAGATTATGAGTATTATTTGTATGAGGAAAGAGGATTTGTATGTGATTATAAAGAATTTACAAACAACTGTTTTTCTGCCACACCTGCGGAATTAAAAAATTATATAAATACTTTTTTTAATGACCCAAAATATGAGAAGTATATCAAAAATAGGGTAAATGATTTGAGAAAAGAGATGTTTGATGATTTATCTTTTAGTGAGGAAATAATTGTAAAAAAAATAGGAGAACGATTAGGTATTTTTTGTTAGGTCTTCGTAAGAATTATGTAGAGGAGGATATTTTAAAATGACTATCGGATATACAACAGGAGTCTATGATCTTTTTCATATAGGACATGTTAATTTGTTAAAAAATGCCAAGGGGATGTGTGACAAACTGATTGTAGGAGTAACTGTAGATGAATTAGTAACTTATAAAGGAAAGCATGCGATGATACCATTTAAAGATAGGATTGAAATTGTAAGAAGTATCAAATATGTTGATGCAGCAGTACCGCAGTATGATATGGACAAACTTTCGGCATGTAAAAAGCTGGGAGCGTCAGTTTTGTTTGTGGGAGACGACTGGTATGCAACAGATAAATGGAAAGTATACGAGGAGGAGTTTACGAAAGAGGGGGTGAAAATAATTTATTTTCCGTATACGAAGGGCGTTTCATCAACACAGATATCTAAGGCTTTGAACTCGGTTAGAGAGTAGAATTGTTTAAGGAAAGGGATAATATTATGGTAAATAAAAAATATTGCATGAGTTCTTTTTTGATGTTTAGGACAATCGCGAATCATGAGATGGCTTTTTGTGAGGAGCTGCCACCGAATTTTTATGTGGATAAAGGGAAAAAAGAGCAGATACATAACAGTTTTGAATTGGAAGAGTCTCTTAGACGTCAGATAGAAGAAGCAAAGTTTTTGGATTTATGTGAGAATAAATGATGCTTCCATAAGGCATTTTATCTTACATATTGTGGAAGCCTTTCCGTAGAATTAGCAGGCAAGGCGCTTCATACTTTTGGGAGGAACTCTTATGGAAAAAAGAGAAGATAATTATGATTTGCTTAGAATTATATGCGCTGTTGCAGTGATCATGATACATGTAAGTGGAAGATGGTTTGTAAATGCTATCAATGATATTGCGGAAAGAGGCTTGTTTATAGAGGACATATTACATCCATTTTGGATTTGTATATATGATTCGATTTCAAGATTTGCCGTTCCGTGTTTTGTAATGCTGTCGGGAGCATTTATTTTAGATAATGAAGAGAATATCGAATATAAAGAATTTTACTCTAAAAATTTTTCTAAAATTGGCATTCCAACGATTGTATTCAGTATTCTGTACATCTTATATCAAATACCGATTTGTCTGTGCGTTGAGAATAAAGGTATTGGCACCTTAATGATCAGTGTTATACAAGGACGCCCGATGTATCATATGTGGTATCTGTATATGCTCATAGGGCTATATGCCTTGGCGCCAATTGTTATACGTTTTAAAAATAGTATTCCAGAGGAAAATTTTTATAAAATTACCTTTGTATTTTTGATATTAGCAAGCATCAGCATGTGGACAAGCAACGACATATTAGCGTGGGATGTTGGAAGTTCCTTTGAATATCTTGGATATTTTATGGTTGGATATAGCATTCGGAAAATTAGTGCGGGGGGGGGGTAAAAATAACAGAAAAGCGCTACTCTCAGTGCTGATAGGAATATTACTTGAATTTTGTGTAGCAGGATTGAAATATCAACAAATGACAGCAGGGATTGCAGAAGCTGAATTGGAATACAGTATTGTAGGATTAAGTAATTCACTTATTGTTTTAGCATCGATATTAATTTTCTATGGCTTTACGGTTTTAGATATGAAAAAAGATTTGAGGAAATTATCAAGTTTAACTTTTTGGATATATCTTATTCATGCAGGAGTGTGGGATTTTATTCATAAAGTAATCAGGCTGGTAAAAGGGATGGATGTATTTACCAAAATGGATGGAGCGATATGGATTCCGGTATTCGTAATAGTCGTGTTTGCTGTTTCTTGTGTGCTGAGCAAATTATACATATGGCTGTGGGGAAAGCTTGATAAGGAAAAGAGGATTACAAACAAATTGTTGCGGATAGTGCATTTATAAGTGAGATGACATCGTGGCGGCAAACAGGCGGCAATACCACATCTAAATGAGCGATATAACAGGAGTGTAATCATGGCAGAAATACGAGGATAACCACAATGCAAATGCAGACTGCCACAACAATATTATCCACAGTACTTGACGATTGCAGGATATATTTGAATGAATATTTTTATGATGCTTTATGCGCGGGAGCAGTATTGGCATTTCTCTACTGCTCTATTTCCTTGTGCCAGTTTCTTTTTATGCGGAAGAACTCCAGACATGACTTTTTATATTTCATTCTAAAGGCGCCCTTTGTGGCATTGCTAGGCTTTTACTGCTATATGGTTCTTGGCATAACCATTTTATCCAGAAATGAACGTGATATATATATTATCCTGTTAACACCCTTCAGTACATGGGGTTTAAATCCTAAAAATCTTACATTCTGGATAGAAAATATTCTTATGATGATTCCGCTTGGCATTTTGCTTTACATATTATGGAAACCTTTTCGCAAGATTGGCTGGCTATTGCTTTCAGGATTCCTTTTCAGCTTGTTGATTGAGTGTATCCAGCTTGTGTCGCGGCGGGGAAAATTTGAAACAGACGATATTATGAATAATGTGTTTGGTATGCTGCTTGGATTTGGATTATGTAGGGGGATGGAGTGGATATATGGGGTGGCAGGTAAGATGCTTTATGCTTATGTGAGGAACTCTTATAGAAAAAAGAAAAAATAGTTTTGATGTAGTTCTGGCAAGCGAAAAATTGGTTGACGCAAGGACTGATAAGTGCTAAGATATTCTATGAAAAAGGTGTTACTATAAAGCAACGGTTCGCCTTAGTTAAGAGTAAATCAAAAAAGCAACCTAACCTTGGTGAGTGCGGTTGCTTTTTTGGTTTTCTTTATTTCTTCTGGTCTGTCGGATACTGATTATCGTAACGATGATGCTGATAACCGTCACTACAATACCGACAGATTCCAAAATTATGCCGAACACCAATAGAATTTACCTTTCACTTTATTTTCCATACATATCCCCTGGTACTGGAAGTTCTCAAAATGTACTCATTTTGGCGAAAGGCGAACCGCTACCCGTTTTGGTAACACCCATTTATATTTTATCATAGTGGCAAGATTTTGCAAGATGATTCGTTTGAAATTCGTTAAAATATATTTGCAATTTCACCCATAATAAGTTGACAAACTAACTTTTCTACTTTATGATAGACCTATACAGTAACAAACGGAAAGCTTCTTCTACAAGTTTTCTGGTATCATTGGCATTTTTACTGCCATGATTCTATATCCATGTGCATTTCGCACATTCGGACAGTTTCTGTCAGATTTTCTAATCATTCAATTAAATATGGCAGGAACGACGAAGGCTGTACGAGCCATGCATATCCGTTTCTGCTGCAGACGGGAGGATACGATATGCAGAGAAACAAGTGCGATGTCTTTTACAATGGGGAAAAAGATGTCCCGGAAGAACAAGTATTGCGCTTTTCCGACGCCTTTGAAAACAAGACGCAGCCGGGCGATGTGGAATTGAAAGTGCGGATGCTGAATATCAATTATGGACACAACCAATCTTTAATGGACAAATGTAAGGCCTGGAAGAATACGCAAGGTTTGTGGACATAACCAGACAATATGTCAAAGAAGGAAAAAACCTGTAGGAAGCTTTAAACGAAGCGGTGGACTACTGCATAGATCACGATATCCTAGCAGATTTCCTTAAAAAATACCGTGCGGAGATGTTGGGAATGTTATTGGAAAAGTTTGATGTAAAGAAATATGAGAGGAGTCTATGGGCGGAAGGGTTTGAGGAAGGTATAGAGTACCCTATCCGAACAAAACCGTACTGATGATATTATCCGGGCGGCACGCGATACGGAATATCAGGAGCGGTTGTTTCGAGAGTTTCATTTGCTCTAATCTATAACTTCCCTTGTAACTTACATTCTAATAAGCATAAAGAGGAAAGCCAATGGAGCTTTCCTCTAAAATTTTATGCAGTATTCGCATGATTTATTTCCACTTTATAGGTAATCAGGATATCTTTCTGTCGTAGATAAATCATACCTAAAAGTTATTAAAAATGTTATTCTTTCATCCTCAGCCTTTCATTTTCTGCACGCAGCCGTTGGATGAGAGCTTCCTGCTCCGCAATGGCGCTATCCCGTTCTGCAATAATATTGTCCCGCTCCTCAATTGCCCTTTCATAATTTTTTAAATCCTGATAATATTCCACGATATCGTGGCATTGCTTCAGAATTTCTTTATTGGCGCTCAGCCGGGAGAGGGTTTCGGCTGCTTCTTCTAAATATTCATTTTTAGCTGCTAACATTCTGATTTCCTCCCAGGTTGTGGCTTTCATAAATGACATCCAGTCATCTATGTGGTACTGTTTATCTTCTTCTGTTGCCAAATCGATACGAGATAAGTCTATCACGTTCAGAGTGATAATGTCACTATATTTGCGTTGGTTTTTAACGTTTATCAGTTGATAAGATGCATAAAATTCAGGGCAGTCACGAAACAGGGTATAGTCCAGAAGTCCGATATGTATGACTGGTTTTGCTTCCAAATAGTCCTGCCCGTGGTCGAGACTGTCAAAGGAGCGACAAAGATAAATGACCGAGCGGTTTTTCCAGTTCAGTCGGTTTGCCACCTGCATTTCAAGATTAATCAGCGTATGGTTATTCAGCAGGACATAGACGTCCAGCCGGATCTCTTTGTGCTTTATTGTTTCTCCCAGAAGAATACTGTTCTGAATACTGATGGAAGTAACTTCTTCTTCAGAAAGATGGAGCAGCGAACAAATCAGCCCCCGCAGGACTTTATTGCTGCTCTGCAAAACGGCGCGGAACATGTAGTCGTTGGTCATGCCGTAAGGAATCTTACCGCTGGCAGTTTTCCAGGATTTTCCAATGCCGGGGGACGCCGGCTGTTTCTTAGGGCTGTGCTGAATGCACGGAATGTTTTGGTTTTGTTTTTTGCTCATAGACATGCTTCCCTTTCTTAATGAAATGATGATAAAGTATGGTTCCAAAGATGAAATGGAACCGAAGTGCATAAATAATAAGTAATCGGTATTCGGGTTTTATATTATAGGAAATTACTTGTTTGTATCCGTTACCGTCTGATATAAAACATAAAATATAAAATATAAGATATAAGATATATATACCATAAGCCCAGCAGAATCACAAACGTTTTTAAGCACATGGCATGTAGAAAAATAATTAACGGTATATTGATAGCTCGGAAAAAGCATCAATATATAGAATAAAACAAGAACATTTTAAAAATACACTACCATATCTTGTATTGTGCATTTTTTTCGAGCATCGTTTTAACAATTACTCATTTTAACCCTAAGTTATACCCAAAAGCAGGAAACTCTGGAACTTTTGGGAAGAAACTTTAGAAATCTTTAATAGTTGTGTCTAGAAATTCATAAATCTCTTATTGATTTATAAAAAAGGGTTCCCTATAATAAAGGAAGAAGAAATTCTCAGAGCTAGAAAGATACAAACCATAAATTTTAGAAAGTGAGGACGCCTCATTCATGGATGATAATCTAAACCAGTATGATGGTAATTATAATAACGGCAATAACCCCAACAGGGGACAGGATAATAAAGGCGGTCCCGGCGGTCCGGGAAATAACGGCGGAGATCCGAAGAAGCAGAGTTTTATTATTCTGATTATTGCGGCGCTGATTACTTTATTCAGTATCAGCATGTTTATGAAATTTATGACCGGCTCTACCAATCAGGAAATCACTTATAATGAATTTGTCGATATGGTAGAACAGGGTGCGGTGGAAAGCGTCGTAGTGGATTCGGATAAAATTACCATTTATCCTAAGAAAGTAGAAAATAACAATCCTTTTATGCAGGTATATGGGGGCAGTGTCACTTATTATACAGGGCGTATGGAAGATGACGATGCGTTGACCGAACGGCTGTTAGCGCATGATGTAGAGTTGAAAAAACAGGTGGCAGACAGCTCCAGCGTTATTATCACGGTGCTTTTATATTATGTCCTGCCAATCCTGCTGATGTGGGGGCTGCTGAGTCTGTTGTTCCGTAAAATGGGCAGCGGTGGTCCAATGGGCGTGGGCAAAAGCAATGCCAAGGTGTATGTCCAGAAGGAAACAGGGATTACGTTTCAGGATGTAGCGGGGGAAGATGAGGCGAAGGAATCGCTTGTAGAGGTCGTAGACTTTCTGCACAACCCCGGAAAATATTCCAAAATCGGCGCAAGACTGCCCAAAGGCGCGCTTCTTGTAGGACCGCCCGGAACCGGTAAGACGCTGCTTGCAAAAGCGGTGGCGGGCGAGGCGCATGTGCCCTTTTTCTCCCTGTCCGGTTCGGATTTTATCGAGCTGTATGTGGGCGTGGGCGCTTCCCGTGTCCGGGATTTATTTAAGGAGGCGGAAAAGAACGCTCCCTGTATTGTGTTTATCGACGAAATTGACGCAATCGGCAGAAGCCGTGATACGAAATACGGCGGCGGCAACGAAGAGCGGGAGCAGACATTGAATCAGCTGCTGTCCGAGATGGATGGTTTTGATGGGAAAAAAGGAATTATCATTCTGGCGGCGACGAACCGTCCCGAAATTCTGGATAAGGCGCTGCTGCGTCCGGGACGTTTTGACAGAAGGATTATCGTGGATAAACCGGATTTAAAAGGGCGTGTAGATATTCTGAAAGTCCATGCCAAAGATGTGTTAATGGATGAAACGGTGGATTTTGACGAGATAGCGCTTGCCACTTCCGGCGCGGTAGGCTCTGACCTTGCCAATATGATTAATGAGGCTGCCATCAATGCGGTCAAGATGGGCAGGGAATTTGTCAGCCAGAAGGATTTGTTTGATGCGGTAGAGCAGGTTTTAGTAGGAAAAGAGAAAAAAGACAGAATCATGAGCAAAGAAGAACGTAAAATCGTTTCTTATCATGAGGTCGGTCATGCACTTGTCAGCGCACTGCAGAAAAATTCGGAACCTGTGCAGAAGATTACCATCGTGCCGAGGACGATGGGCGCACTCGGCTATGTCATGCATGTGCCGGAAGAAGAAAAATATCTGGATACGGAAGCGGAGCTGCGGGATAGGCTGGTAGGACTGCTGGGCGGACGCGCAGCGGAAGAGATTGTATTTGATACGGTCACGACGGGCGCGGCGAACGATATAGAACAGGCGACGAATATCGCCAGAAATATGATTACCCGATTCGGTATGAGTAAGAAATTCGGGCTGATGGGTCTTGCGACGGTAGAAAGTCAATATCTGGACGGTAGGGCGTCTTTATCCTGTTCAGACGTGACGGCGGCGGATATCGATACGGAAGTCATGAAACTTTTGCACGACAGTTACAAACAGGCGAAAAAATTGTTAAAGGCAAACCGGGAAGTCATGGATAAACTGGCGGCGTATCTGATTGAAAAAGAGACGATTACCGGCAAGGAATTTATGAAGATTTTCCGCAAAGAAAAGGGACTCCCCGAACCGGAAGAAGAGAACGAGAAAGAGCAGACGGACGCCCAAAAGGATAAGACAAACGAAAAGCAGCAGGAAAATAAGGACGGTCAGAACAGTCAGAATGGTCAAGACAGCGGGATGAGCCAAGGCAACTGGAATAGCCAGAACAGTCAAAGTAACGGGATGAACCAAGGCAACTGGAACAGCCAGAACAACCAAGGCAGCGACATGAATCAGGACCGCAAGGACGGAAACGTCGGTCTATTTTCCCACTCTAGTCTGCCCCAAAGCTCCTTGCCGACTGCACCGCCGAATGCAGAACAAAGAGCAGATTTTTCACAAACATTGACGCAAGAGACAGATTCCCTGCGCCAGCAGACGCAAACGCAGGATACAGATTCCCTGCGCCAGCAGGCACAGCCGGGTCAGAGCCAGCCGGAGCAAAACCCGACCGGATATATGCAGCCAGAGCAATCTGGACAGGTACAACCGGAGCAAAGTCAGGATACACAATAAGCTGAACGCAGCAAACAAGGCAAAGCAGGTATCAGCTTTGCCTTGTGTTATGGTATTATGCGGTTGCTGTTTTTAAGTTGGCAACTTCTTTTTCAAGTAAATCAATTCTTGACTTTAGACTTGTCATTTGTACCTCATACATTAGTGTTTTATCAGCTACTTTGATAGATTGATTTAATTTATCAATTAAAGTTATATGATTTTCCGCCAACAATTGTATGTTGCGATTTGTTTCATTTTCAAGAGTCAATTCAATATTAGTTGTTCGTCGTTTTAGCTCTTGTATTTCTGATATAATTAAATCAAGTTTTTCGCTGTCTGTCATACAATCACCTGCCTTTTATTGTGTGGCTTGTATTATTACAATAAAGTATATCATAAGTTAGATGTAAAGTCTATTTAATTATTAAGGTACTTGTTATTTTGATATTGTGCCTAAAGAAAATGAAAAGAAAGGCATGGTCCCCCGCATGTTCGACATCGCAGAAGAGTTAAAAAAGCTCCCGCCCAGTCCGGGAGTTTATATTATGCATGATTGCAACGACACGATTATCTATATCGGTAAAGCAGTCAACCTGCACAACCGTGTCCGCTCCTATTTTCGCAAAATCGTGGGCCGCGGACCGCAGATTGATAAAATGGTGGAGCAGATTGCGAGATTCGAGTATATCGTGACGGATTCGGAGCTGGAAGCGCTTGTTTTGGAAAACAATCTGATAAAAGAGCATAGTCCGAAATACAATACGATGCTGAAGGATGATAAGACGTATCCTTACATTAAAGTTACGCTGGGGGAAGAGTATCCGAGGATTCTTTTTGCAAGGGAAATCAAAAAGGACCGCTCGAAATATTTTGGACCTTATACAAGTGCGGCGGCGGTAAAAGATACGATAGAGCTGATGAATAAACTGTATCAGTTGCGGACGTGCAACCGGAAGCTGCCACGGGATATCGGGCTGGACCGCCCCTGTCTGAATTATCATATTAAACAGTGTCTTGCGCCCTGTCAGGGATATATCGAGAAAGAACATTATAGGGAGCGTGTGGAACAGGCGCTGGATTTCCTGAATGGAAACTATAAACCCATTTTGAAGGAGCTGGAGCAGAAAATGCAGGAAGCTTCCGAGCAGCTTGCGTTTGAAGAGGCGATTCGTTACCGGGATTTATACAATAGTGTAAAGAGCGTGGCGCAGAAGCAGAAGATAACGGACAGCAATGGGGAAGATAAAGATATTATCGCACTGGCGAAGGACGAGAACGATGCAGTGGTACAGGTCTTTTTCGTGCGGGACGGCAGGCTGATTGGGCGGGAGCATTTTTATATGACACATGTGTCAGGAAATGACAGCGCTCAGATTCTCTTGGATTTCGTCAAGCAGTTTTATGCGGGCACGCCGTATATTCCCAAGGAGCTGATGCTGCAGGAAGAAATCTCAGATGTGGAAATTCTGGAAAAATGGCTGAGTATGCGCAAGGGCAGCAGGGTCTATCTCCGGGTGCCGAAGAAGGGAAGCAAGGAAAAATTAGTAGAGCTTGCCGCGCAGAATGCGCAGCTTGTACTGAGTCAGGATAAAGAGCGGATTAAACGGGAAGAGGGGCGGACTATCGGCGCGGTCAAAGAGATTGCCAGGTTATTGGACTTGGAGTCCATTTACCGGATGGAAGCTTTTGATATTTCCAATATCAGTGGATTCGCCAATGTAGGCTCTATGGTCGTCTATGAGAAAGGAAAACCGAAGCGCAGCGATTACCGGAAGTTTAAGATACAATCCGTGTCGGGACCGGATGATTATGCTTGTATGAAAGAAGTGCTTACCAGACGTTTCGTACACGGCATGGAAGAGCGGGCGGAGTTAGACCGCAAAGAGATCGACAAGGAATTTGGCAGTTTTACGAAATTCCCGGATTTGCTTTTGATGGACGGTGGCAAAGGGCAGGTGAACATCGCGCTGCAGGTGCTTGACGAACTGCACATCGATATTCCGGTATGCGGCATGGTCAAGGACGATAACCATAGGACGAGAGGGCTTTATTACCACAATGTGGAAATTCCCATAGACGTCCGCTCGGAGGGTTTTAAACTGATTACGAGGATTCAGGACGAGGCGCACCGCTTTGCCATTGAATATCACCGTTCTATCCGTTCTAAGGTACAGGTGAAGTCCGTGTTAGACGACATACCCGGCGTGGGACCGGCGAGAAGGAAGGCGCTGATGCGGCATTTTAAATCGATAGAGGATATCAAAAACGCGGAAGTGGCGCAGTTATGCGAAGTCCCGGAGATACCGGAGCATATTGCAAGACAAATTTATACATTTTTTCACAAGGGCGGGATTGATATTGAGGGTGAGATATAATAAAATAATAAAATAGTGTGAATAATACGAGGGGGCAAAGGAGAAGGGATATGGCAAGCATAAGTCTGACAAAGGTAATAGAAAAATGGAAATGGGAAAATCTGACGCCGGAAATAGATATTTCCAAAATTAAGATTACCCAGCCCGATATCAACAGGCCTGCTTTGCAGCTGGCGGGGTATTTCGAGCATTTTGAGGCGACCCGTCTGCAGGTGGTCGGTTTCGTGGAGTATTCTTATATGAACGGGCTGGACGAGGAAAAGCAGGTGGAAATATTTGAGAAACTGTTAAACAATCCGATTCCGGGCATTGTGTTCTGCAGGGAATTGCATCCGAACGATTTGTTCCGGGAAATTGCCATCAAGTACGGCGTGCCGCTTCTGATGTCGAAATCGGCGACGTCCGCATGTATGGCGGAAATTATCAGATGGCTGAATGTCCAGCTTGCTCCTTGTATTTCCATTCATGGCGTGCTGGTAGACGTCTATGGGGAAGGCGTGCTGATTACGGGTGAAAGCGGTATCGGTAAATCCGAGGCGGCGTTAGAGCTTATCAAAAGAGGGCACCGTCTGGTGACGGATGATGTGGTGGAAATCCGAAAAGTCAGCGCAGATACGCTGATCGGTTCCGCACCGAATATTACGAAGCACTTTATCGAGCTGCGTGGTATCGGCATTGTGGACGTGAAAGCATTGTTCGGCGCGTCCAGCGTAAGGGACACGCAGAACATCGATTTAGTCATTCACTTAGAAGACTGGGATAAAGAAAAAGAATATGACCGTCTCGGCATGGAAGAAGAGTATACGGAATATCTTGGTAATAAGGTAGTCTGCCACAATATCCCTATCAGACCGGGGCGTAATCTGGCAGTTATCTGTGAATCAGCGGCGGTCAACCACCGTCAGAAGAAAATGGGTTATAACGCGGCGCAGGAGCTGTATCAGCGCGTACAAAATTCTCTGGCGCAGAGACGCGAGGAAGATGAGTAGAAAAAAGGGGGACAGGCATATGGCAAATTATGTATTTGGAGTAGACGTAGGCGGTACAACCGTTAAATTGGGATTATTTGACAGCGAGGGGACGGTTCTGGATAAATGGGAAATCCCAACCAGAACAGAGAACAGTGGAGCCAATATTTTACCGGATATTGCGGCAAGCATCCAGGAAAAGATGACGGAAAAGAAAATCGGCAAAGAAGATGTAGCGGGCATAGGCGTAGGCGTGCCGGGACCGGTGGATGGCAATGGAATTGTACATAAGGCGGTCAATCTGGGATGGGGTAAATTTAATCTGAAAGAAGAGCTGACAAAACTTCTGGACGGAATGCGCGTAGAGGGCGGCAATGATGCGAATGTGGCGGCGCTTGGGGAAATGTGGAAAGGCGGCGGACAGGGATATCAGAATCTGGTTGCCGTTACCCTTGGGACAGGTGTTGGCGGCGGCATTATCATCAACGGTGAAATCATGACAGGCTCCACGGGCGCGGGCGGCGAAATCGGTCATATCCATGTGGAGGATCATGAGACGGAAAGCTGTGGGTGCGGGAATTACGGCTGTCTGGAAGAATATACGTCGGCGACGGGTATTACGCGGCTTGCCCACAGAGCGTTGGAAGCCAGCGATAAGGACAGTGTTTTAAGAACCGGTGAAGTATCCGCCAAAACCGTTTTTGACGCGGTAAAACAGGGCGATGGGCTGGCAGTGGAAATCGCGCAGCAGTTTGGGGAATATCTTGGCAAAGGTCTTGCTGTTATCGCGAGTATCATCAACCCGGAAATTTTCGTAATCGGCGGCGGCGTTTCCAAAGCGGGCGAAGTCTTATTCGACTATATCCGGCCGGCTTATGAAAAGAACGTCTTTCACGGCAGCAGGGATACCATTTTCGCCCTTGCCACGCTGGGCAACGACGCAGGAATTTATGGGGCAGCCAAAATGGTATTAAGCTAAGAAAGCCGCATATGATAGTAATTAAGAAGCAGCTTATCGCCTGTAGGGCGTAAGAGGAAAAAAGACAGGGCGGGAGTTAGGTTTGGGCACATTTATGTATGATTATATCGAAGAGATTATTCCTAAGGAAAGAATCTTGTCTGAAGAACCCATGAGCAGACATACGACTTTCCGGGTAGGCGGGGAAGCGGCGTGTATGCTTCTCATAGAGCAGGAGGAAGAGCTGCTTAGACTGATTCCGTATCTGAACAAGGTGGGGCGGGACTACTTCATCTTGGGAAATGGAAGCAATCTGCTCGTAGGCGATAAAGGCTACCGGGGGATTATCATTAAAATCGGAAACGGTATGGATAATCTGACGGTGGAAGGAAACCAAATCCGGGTACAGGCGGGAGCGCTTTTGTCCCAGACGGCGGCAGCGGCAAGGGATGCCGGACTTTCGGGACTGGAATTTGCCGCAGGGATTCCCGGCAGCGTCGGCGGCGGCATTGTCATGAATGCGGGCGCATATGATGGGGAAATGAAGCAGGTTATCCAGTCTGTTAAGGTCATGGATAAGGAAGGGACGATTCTGGTATTGGACAATGATACGATGGAGTTTGGCTATCGCACAAGCATTATCAAGAACAGACCCTTTATCGTATTGGAAGCGGTATTGCAGTTACAGCCGGGGAACAAAGAGGAAATCCGGGCAAAGATGGAAGAGCTGATGGAAAAACGCAGAAGCAAACAGCCGCTCTCTTATCCCAGCGCGGGCAGCACCTTTAAACGCCCGGAAGGCTATTTTGCCGGGAAACTGATTATGGACGCCGGGATGCGCGGTTATCGCATCGGCGGGGCGCAGGTTTCAGATAAGCACTGTGGGTTCGTAGTCAATACCGGGAATGCGACGGCGGCGGATATCCGGGAAGTAATTGAGGAAGTACAGGAAAGAGTCAAAGAACGTTTTCAGGTAACGTTAGAACCGGAAGTGATTTTTCTGGGTGATTTCTAAGACGAGGAGCAAGGTACAGGATGAGATTTGTAGTAGTGACCGGCATGAGCGGCGGCGGTAAAAGTACGGCGTTAAAAATGTTGGAAGATTCCGGCTTTTATTGCGTCGATAATATTCCGGTTCCTTTGATTGAAAAGTTTGTAGAGCTGATTGTGACGCCGGGCACAGAGATAACGAAAGTTGCCCTGGGACTGGACGTGCGGGCGGATCAGCCGTTTAACGACGTGCAGAGAATCTTAGAAAAGCTGAGGGCGGACGGATATGTGTTTGAAATCCTTTTTATGGACGCCAGCAATACCGTCCTTATCAAGAGATATAAGGAAACCCGCAGGGTGCACCCGTTATCCCCCGAAGGCAGGGTAGAAGACGGCGTGAACAAAGAGCGGGAAATTCTGGAGGACATGAAGAAGAAGGCGGATTATGTCATCGACACGTCCCATCTTCTGACCAGGGAACTGCAGGAAGAAATGAATCGTATTTTCGTGCGCAACGAGGAGTATAATTCCCTGATTGTGACGATTCTTTCTTTCGGTTTTAAGAACGGAATCCCGGCGGACGCGGATTTGGTTTTCGACGTCAGATTTTTGCCCAATCCGTTCTATATTGAAGAATTGAAAAATAAGACGGGCGACGATAAGGAAGTGCAGGATTATGTTATGAGCTTTCCGGAGGCGTCCATTTTCAGGGATAAATTAGTGGACATGCTGCATTTTCTGATTCCGAATTATATTAAAGAGGGAAAACATCAGTTAATCGTAGGCATTGGCTGTACGGGGGGCAGACACCGGAGTGTCACGCTTGCCAACGAGTTGTATGAGCGGATGAAAAGTGGTAGCAGCTGCGGTCTGAAATTGTATCACCGGGATAAAAATGGGCGATAAGGTGTTAGAAAGGGGTATGACTATAAATATGTCATTTTCCGGGACGGTAAAGGAAGAGCTGGCGGAGCATATCAGTCAGGCCAGGCACTGCAGATTAGCGGAGCTGGCGGCGTTAATTCATTTTGGCGGAAAGCTGACTCCAGACGGTATGCATTTGGAATTAGGGTCGGAAAATAAAACGATTGCCAGAAAATACTTTACATTATTGCAAAAAACATTTAATATAAATAAGGTTATGCAAGATGCAGAGGAGGAAAAAGTTTTTCAGGCATTGCATCTGTATGATAGCAACCATCATATTATTCCACTGGATATGCCGGTGAACTCTCTTTTAATCAAAAATAGCTGCTGTATGCGCGCTTATCTGCGGGGAGCATTTCTCTGCGTCGGTTCCATCAGTGACCCGGAGAAAAGTTATCATCTGGAATTTGTGTGCAGCCGCCTCGAACAGGCAGAGCAGCTAAGGAATATCATTCAGGAATTTCAGATAGAAGCCAGAGTGATCAAACGTAAGAAATACTACGTCGTATATTTAAAAGAAGGCGCCGGACTGGTAGATTTACTAAATGTCATGGGCGCGCATGTTTCCCTGTTGAATCTGGAAAGTCTTCGTGTTATGAAGGATATGCGCAATTCCATCAACAGACGCGTGAACTGTGAGGCGGCGAATATCACCAAGACAGTGAACGCTGCATCTAAGCAGATAGAAGATATTCTGCTGATTAAAGAGCGGTACGGTTTTGAGAAGTTACCGGATAATCTGCGCCAGATGGCGGAGGTACGTCTGGAACACCCGGAAGCCGCCCTGAAGGAATTGGGAGAGTATCTGGAACCTGCCGTCGGCAAGTCCGGGGTAAATCACCGGCTGAGGAAGTTAAGTGAGATTGCTGAACATATGAGGTTGTAAAAAGGAGGATATCTTTATGATTCAAAAATCTATCCAAATCAAACTGGAAGGCGGTTTGGAAGCGAGACCGGTAGCCATGCTCGTACAGGAAGCAAGCAGGTACGAGAGCAGTGTATATATCGAGTCCGCTAACAAAAAAGTCAATGCCAAAAGTATTATGGGCATGATGGGTCTTGGATTAGGTACTGATGAGACTGTGACGATTCTTGCAGACGGAAATGATGAAGAAGCGGCAGTAGCAGGGATTGAGAACTTTTTAGGCGGCAAACAGTAAGGCAGAAGATGAAAGAGATTTCCAGAGTCGGGGGTCTCTTTTATTGGTAGGAGGTGGACGTTTTGGGGAAAACGATGCTTTTTGTATATAACCCAAGAGCGGGCAAGGCGCAAATTCGGAGTAATCTGCTGGATATCATCGATACTTTTGTGAAAGCGGAATATGAAGTGACGGCATATCCGACGCAGAAACCGGGCGACGCAATCAAGGCTGTCAGGGATAGAAGGGATGGCTATGACATTGTTGTGTGCAGCGGCGGCGACGGAACGTTGGACGAGGTAGTGACTGGGATGATGATGTGTGAGGATAAACTGCCCATCGGCTACGTTCCCGCAGGAAGCACCAACGATTTTGCAAACAGTTTAAGGATTCCGAGAAGTATGATTAAAGCGGCGGACGTGGTCGTAAACGGCAGGAATTTCCGCTGCGATATCGGCGCGTTTAATGACGACAGTTTTATTTATGTGGCGGCGTTCGGGCTTTTTACGGACGTATCTTATGAGACCAGGCAGGATGTCAAAAACGTGCTCGGACATACGGCGTATCTGCTGGAAGGCGTAAAGCGCCTTTCCTCCATCAAGTCCTACAAAATGAAAATAAGTTATGATGACGTCTGTCTGGAAGATGAATATCTTTACGGTATGATTACAAACTCTAATTCCGTAGGCGGTTTTCGGGGGATTACCGGTAAAGATGTGGAGTTAAACGACGGCTTATTTGAGGTGACGCTGATTAAGAAACCGGCGAATCCTCTGGATATCAACAATATCATAGCGGCATTGGTGGATAAAAGGCTTCACTCGGACGCTATCCAGTGTTTCAAGACTTCTAAGCTTCTGATAGAAGCCGAGCAGGAAGTGGCATGGACACTGGACGGGGAATACGGCGGCGACCATCTGACGGCGGTGGTTGAGAATAAAAAAGAGGCGCTGGAAATCCGGGTTCCGTGGGAAACGCAGCTGGAAATCTGATAGAAATTTGCGGCAGAAATTTCCTTTTAATGGTTTTCTTTTTCCGGGGAATGCTGTATAATAGCATCAGATAATTGGGCGGACAGCCTGAATATAAAATTTATAATGGAGGTAGAATAAAATGTTAGTTTCAGCAACAGAAATGCTTCAAAAAGCAGTGGCTGGCCATTATGCAGTAGGTCAGTTCAATATTAACAATCTGGAGTGGACCAAGGCGATTCTTTTGACGGCGCAGGAGTGCAACTCACCTGTTATTCTCGGCGTATCCGAAGGCGCAGGAAAGTATATGGGCGGCTATGACGTCGTTATGGGTATGGTAAACGGTCTGATTAAAGATCAGAATATCACAGTGCCCGTAGCAGTACATCTGGACCACGGTTCTTATGACCATTGCTACAAATGTATGGAAGCAGGATTCCCGTCCGTTATGTTTGACGGCTCCCATTATTCTATCGACGAGAATATTGCGAAGACGAAAGAGTTAGTTGAGGCGGCTCATGCAAAGGGAATTTCCATCGAAGCAGAAGTAGGCTCCATCGGCGGTGAAGAAGACGGTGTCGTAGGAATGGGCGAATGTGCGGATCCCGCAGAGTGCAAACAGATTGCAGACCTCGGCGTAGATTTCCTGGCAGCAGGTATCGGCAATATCCACGGCAAATATCCTGAAAACTGGAAAGGCCTTCAGTTTGACGTACTCGAAGCAGTACAGGAAAAGACAGGAACGCTCCCGTTAGTGCTTCACGGCGGGACAGGTATTCCCGATGATATGATTAAGAAAGCGATTTCTCTTGGCGTTGCAAAGATTAACGTAAATACAGAGTGTCAGCTCGTATTTGCAGAAGCGACCCGCCAGTATATCGAGGCAGGCAAAGATCAGCAGGGTAAAGGTTTTGACCCTCGTAAGCTGCTTGCTCCGGGCTTTGAAGCGATTAAGGCAAAAGTAAAAGAGAAAATGGAATTATTTGGTTCTGTTGGCAAAGCGTAAGCAGGAATGAAATGGAATCAAGAATAAAGTAAAAAAGAACCCGGAAGCGATGAGAAAACGTTTCCGGGTTTTTCATTTCATTTATTTAAGCGTCTAAATTCTTTTCCTGCTCCGCCTGGATCTCAGGGATGGCGGACAGCATCGGTTTTTCCTCTTTTCCCTTAAAGATTCGGTTTACATAATTCTTAGTAATCTGGTATACCTGCGGTGAAAGCGCCAGCACACCGATTAAGTTGGGAATCATCATCATACCGTTGAAGGTATCCGCTAAATCCCAGGCAAGATTGTCGCCCATGACCGCGCCGCCGAAAATGGCGATAACGAAAATCACCCGATAGACGATCGTATATTTTTCCCCGAATAAAAATTCGCAGGCTTTCGTACCGTAGTGACTCCAGCCGAGGACAGTGGAAAAAGCAAACAGCATAACCGATATCGCTACAAAAGCCGCGCCAAGTTTTCCGAAGTGCATGGAGAAAACGGTAGAGACAATATTTGCTTTGGTTAACGTAACGCCGTTATACGCTTCCATCGTAATGCCGGTGTTCAAATCCACAAGTCCCGAAGAGAGCACGGAAAAAGCGGTCAGCGTACAAACCACGATGGTATCCGCAAATACTTCAAAGATTCCCCACATGCCCTGCCGTACCGGTTCGCTGACATTGGAATTGGAGTGTACCATGACGGAAGAACCAAGTCCTGCCTCGTTGGAAAATACGCCTCGTTTCATGCCCTGTTCAATCGCAAGTTTCACGCCGTACCCGACGATACCGCCGCCCGCCGCCTGCAATGCGAAAGCGCCTTTGAAGATTGCAGCAAATACCGTGCCAACCTGGGAAATGTTCGTTATGAAGATAACGATACTTCCGACTATGTATAAAACAACCATGAAAGGAACGATTTTTTCCGTCACGGAAGCGATACGTTTCAGACCGCCGACGATAACAAGACCGCCCAGAATCAGGACCGCAATACCGGTAATCCAGGTAGGAATGCCGAAAACGCTTTCCATGTTACCGGATATGGAATTGACCTGTGTCATATTGCCGATACCGAAAGAAGCAAGGAAACAGAAAATGGAAAATAGAACTGCAAGAATCATTCCCAGTTGTTTACAGCCTTTCTTTTTTCCAAGACCGTCCCGCAAATAGTACATCGCGCCGCCCGACCATTCGTCGTTTTTGTTTTTGCGGCGATAGTAAATGCCGAGGACATTTTCCGAATAATTGGTCATCATACCGAAGAAGGCGATAAGCCACATCCAGAACACCGCGCCCGGTCCGCCGACCATGATTGCGCCCGCTACCCCGACGATATTGCCGGTTCCTACCGTAGCGGCAAGCGCGGTACAAAGGGACTGGAATTGGGAAATGGACTTGTCTTTCGTGTGCCCTACCACATCTTTGTCTTTGAAAATCGCGCCGATTGTCATTTTCATCCAGTGTCCGATATGGGCAATCTGGAAAAATTTCGTCAGGCAGGTCATTAAAATGCCTACAAAAGCTAAAAGGATTAAAGCGGGCCAGCCCCAGACGATATTGTTGACGACATTGTTTACATTGGTAATAATTTCTAACATGTTCCTCCCTCCCAAAGCGGGTTTGCCGCTTCTTTGTCCGTGATTTTCTATCAATATAAAAATGGTATAACAGTTGACTAACCGACCGTTACACCATTGCAACGATATTATTTTATTATAGATGGGAAAGGATGTCAATAAAAAGTGTATTATTGTATACAATTTGTCATATATGAGAGGAAAATTTGGCTGTAAATCTGTAGATGAAAGTTAATTTGTGGATAAAACGACCCCGGAGAAGGGAGGATGCCAAGTAAATAAATTACTTGGCATTTATTATGAAAAAGTATTAATTAATCTGTTAGTGCAATGTCAGCTCTTTTGTTCTCTTATGTTATAAGTATATGCAAAAGAAATGTCTAAAAAATGTTGCTGAAGTGAAGTTTCTTTAAATTAAATATGAACAAATTATGAACAGGGAAAAAGCTGCTTATCAAAGCCAGACATTTGAAATTATGATATAATATAATAGTCGCAAAGGAAAATCAAGCGACGCGCAGCGGCATTTGATTTTCCTGCGGCATTAACGAGCAAACGTCCGATGAAATCGGACAAAGAGCGCGATAGCGCGGGTTTGCGAGTATAGAAGTATAGCAAAGGAAAATCAAGCGACGCGCAGCGGCAGCAAACGCACAGATTTTTGTCGAAAAGTGCAAAGTATACCCAAAAAAGTGCGAAGTATACCAGAAAAAGGTATTCATGCTGATTATTTGATATTCTGGTGTAAGAGTAAAAGGATAGTAAAAAGGATAGTAAAAGGAGATAAAATAAATATGTTAGGTGGTCCTGTATATATAGCGTTCATCCGCTTTGCGATAAGCCTTGCAGGGGTTATTTTGTTATTTTCCCGCATGAGCGAATCCCGTTTTGATAGGAAAAAGACAATCCTTTATTATGGAGGCTTCAGCGTAGCACTTCTGGCAGCGGCGTCTGTCTGGTATGTGGTGGATTGGGAAAGCTGTGTGCGCATCGTCGCCTTTGCCATGTATCTGTGCTTTGCGATATTCGCCATTATCATGAGCAGGGATTCCATTTATCTGTCCATCTATAAACTGGCGCTGACCTTTTATCTGCTGGCGGTGTTCCTCATCGGAGGGCTGGAAGTTGCCATTGTCTTTTTTAACAGAAATGTATGGGCGGATATCATTACGCGCGTGATATTGATTCTGCTGATGGCTTTCTTTATGGAAAAAAAGCTGAAAAAATCGCTAATCGGATTTGGCGATTATGTAGAAAAAGAGGTAGATAAATTCAGCGTAGCAATTATGATTATCTGCATTCTTCTGGGAATCGGTTTTATTTTGAATCCAAATCTCAGAGATGGAACGCCGTATCGTATTTATCAGTTGGCGGTGAATTTCATCCTGATAGGAACTTTGCAGCTTCTTGTCTATCGTTTTTACCTGCATATCGGAATTGAGAAGGAATATGAAAAAGAAAATCAGCTGATACAGATGAATCACCGGTTGCTAGAGCGGCAGGTGGAAATTCTGGAAGAGTCCGTGGAATCGGGAAAAAGACTCCGGCATGATATCAGGCATCATAATGCGGTTATCGCAGAATATGTGCGCCAGGGGCAGAAGGAAGAGCTTCTGCAATATCTAAAAGAGTATGAAAAAGAAACGGACGGAGGTATGGTAAAACCAATATGCGCCAATACCGCAGTCAATAATATTCTTGCAGCGTATACGAGAAAAGCGAGAAACGAGCAGATTAAGGTGCAGCTTGACATTGAGGTCGGAAGAGATATGGCGATACCCAGTATCGACTTGGTGGCGATTCTTGCCAACGCTTATGAGAATGCGATTTATGCCTGTATGGAAGTGAAGAAGTATTCTGAAGGGCGGGAATGTTTTATTCAGTTGATGGTCAAAAGAAGAAAAAATAAACTGATTATCTTCTGCAGTAACACCTGCAGGGCGGAAACTGCACTAAAGGACGGGCAGCCGAAGACGGAATTTACAGGCGGGATTGGTGTTTCGAGCATTATTAAGACGGCGGAAAAGTATGATGGGGAATGCGATTTTAAAAATGATAACGGCGTGTTTATTTTCAGATTGATTATGAACATTCCATCGGATTATAAAACAGCAGAATATTCAGGTTAAAAATAGCCGGAAATAAGGAGGGAAACGCATGTACCTGCTGGCGCTCTGTGATGACGAATTGACAGAATTGGAAAAAACAGAAAGATTGCTGGGCGACTATGAGAAAAAACACTCCGGGCTGGATTTCTCGATTCGGCGGTTTGAGAATGCAGACGGACTGCTGAATGCAGTCAGGGAAGAAAACTATATGCCGGATTTGATATTCATGGATATTTATATGCCGGATAAAGAAAGCAATTCTTATCCGCTGGGGCTGGAAGCGGCAAAAGAGCTTCGCTGCAGGAATTACCAAGGAAAAATCGTTTTTCTTACGACGTCTAGGGAGTATGCATTGGAGGCTTTCGATGTGGACGCCTGGCAGTATATCGTCAAGCCGGTATCGGAAGATAAGCTCCAGGCGCTGCTTGATGGTCTCTTGAAAGATATCGAGGAGGAGCAGAAGAAATATATTCTGCTGCGGATGGACGGGCGGCTTGTGAGGGTATCGGTAAACGATATTGTATGCTGTGAGGCGCAGGGAAAAACGCAATGTATGCATTTTGCAGACGGCACGAAATGTATCCTGCGGATGACGATGATGGAGCTTTACGATTTGCTTTCCCATTATCGGGAGTTTGTGAGGCTCGGCATTGCGTTTATCGTCAATCTTGGTTATATTGGCAGCTTGAGCGCCAAGGAAATCTGTATGGACAACGGCATGAAGATTTATCTGCCAAGAGGCGCTTACAAAAGTTTAAGAGAGCAATATTTTAACTATTATTGCAGAGAAAACGAATAGAGGGGGATTCATCATTATGGAACAGGATATTTTTTATGAAAATGACATGAAAGTGACGAAAACTGCTGTCAAGGTGCTGCGGTGGCTGATTCTTGTATTTCCGTTATTATTTGTTTTTTCGGTGACAGGGCTTTTTCAGATAAAAATCAGCGCTTTGATTCCACTGACGCTGATTGGAGTCGTGGTAACAATGGGACCGGGGCTGGCTTATAAGATGAATGTATCCATCGGCGTCCTAAAATATATGACAACGCTGGCGCTTGCGATCCTGATAGCGATTATGGCGACGAATGCGGCGATAGGCATTTATATGACATATGCGTTTGCCATGATATTCAGTCTGTTTTATTATGATAAAAAATTCACAATGCGGATTTCGGTGGTTTCCTATATTCTATTGGTGATTTCACTGTATTTCCGTTCGCTGAATGTGGCGCAGATTGAGTACGATACTAATATGATGTGGTTTATTACCCGTTCGCTGGGCTTTCTGTTGGAATCGATTGTTATGAGTGTCGTTTGTATAAAAATTGCGGATCTGTCCCATCAGATGCTTGTCAAGTTCGCCGATACAAAGCGGACGGTGGAGCTGATAGACGAGTGCGAGAAATCTTCCGAGCAGTTGAACGACGTGGTAGAACGGCTGGAAACTTATATTCACGGTTTCGCCCATACCAACGGAGTCATTACGGATTCCGCGCAGATGACGCTTCGGGACTGCAACGAAAGTTTTGAGTTCGTCAATTCCGTCCGGGAATCCATGAAAGAGTTGAGTGGGAATGCAGACGGCGTCGTACATAATATGGAAGAAATGCAGGAAATATCCAGAGAGACAACGGAAAAAATACAGGGTTATATTGAAAGAATGCAAAAGACTACCGAGAGCATCCAGGTCATCGAGCAGTCC
>JAMPHJ010000130.1 GCA_023663465.1 Muribaculaceae bacterium
GAGGTTGCATGGCTGTATATGAGACAATGTCTCTCAAAGCCGGAATCGAGGTTGCATGGCTGTATATGAGACAATGTCTCTCAAAGCCGGAATCGAGGTTGCATGGCTGTATATGAGACAATGTCTCTCAAAGCCGGAATCGAGGTTGCGTGGCGTTTTTCAAGGAAGGAGACCACATGGCAGACACCAGACATATCATCAAAACAGTCCGCCGTTTATCCATTGCCGAGGAGCTTGGCATAGAACCCGGTGATACGCTGCTGCAGATAAACGGTAACGGGATAGAGGATATTTTTGATTATCAATATTTGATACAGGATGAATATATCGAAGTATTGATTCAGAAACAAAACGGCGAGGAATGGCTGCTGGAAATCGATAAAGAATACAGTGAAGATTTGGGGCTGGAATTTGAAAACGGATTAATGGACGAGTACCGCTCCTGTCATAATAAATGTATCTTCTGTTTTATTGACCAGATGCCCAAAGGAATGCGGGATACGCTGTATTTTAAAGATGATGATTCCAGATTGTCCTTTTTACAGGGCAACTATGTGACGCTGACCAATATGTCCGATAAGGATATTGAAAGGGTCATACGATACCATTTATCGCCGATTAATATTTCCTTTCAGACGACAAACCCTGCGCTTCGCTGCAAAATGCTGAACAACCGTTTTGCAGGGGAAGCCTTGAAACGGGTCGAGAGACTTTATGAAGCGGGCGTTGCCATGAACGGGCAGATTGTTTTATGCAAAGGGATTAACGATGGCAAGGAGCTGGAAAGGAGCATTTCAGATTTGACGGCGTATCTGCCGCATTTGGAAAGCGTATCCGTGGTTCCGGTCGGACTCTCGAAGTATCGGGAGGGATTGTTTCCGCTTGAGCCTTTTGGAAAGGAAGACGCGGTCCGTGTTCTGGAGTGTATTCATAGATGGCAGGAAAAAATATATAAAGAATATGGCGTTCATTTTGTACATGCTTCCGATGAATGGTATATTCTGGCGGAAGAGGAACTGCCGGAAGAAGAGCGCTACGACGGGTATTTACAGTTGGAAAACGGGGTAGGGATGCTGCGTCTGCAAATGGAAGAATTTAAGGAGGCAATGTCTGCCTTTTTACAGGAAGATAAAATACAAGTGCCAGAAGAAGAGTTATCCCTCGTGACAGGCAGACTGGCATATCCCTATATCCAGCGGATGGCGGATACCATGATGCAGCGTTTCCCGGCGCTGACAATCCATGTTTATGCGATTACCAATGATTTTTTTGGGGAACAGATTACGGTGTCAGGGCTGCTGACAGGACAGGATATCATCGGACAATTACAGGGGAAACCATTGGGAAAACGGATTCTTCTGCCACAGAATGTTTTAAGAAGCGGGGAAGATTATTTCCTAGATGATATTACGCTGCCGGAATTGGAAAAAGCTTTACAAGTGAAGGCAGATATTGTAAAATCAAGCGGACATGACTTTGTAAATACGATTCTGAAAAGAAAACAGGCGAAGTAGAATAAGAGTAGGATAGATTAAAGGAGAAACTATGGCGAAGAAAACGTCCAGACCAATTGTAGCAGTAGTAGGAAGACCGAATGTGGGCAAGTCCACGCTGTTTAATGCATTGGCGGGAGAGAGGATATCGATTGTAAAAGACACTCCAGGCATTACCAGAGACAGAATTTATGCGGATGTATCTTGGTTAGATAAATATTTTACGTTGGTTGATACGGGCGGCATCGAACCGGACAGTAAAGACATTATTTTATCACAGATGCGGGAACAGGCGCAGATAGCCATTGACACCGCGGATGTTATTATTTTTATGGTAGACGTCAGACAGGGACTTTTAGATGCGGATTCCAAAGTTGCGGATATGCTGCGCAGAAGCGCCAAGCCGGTCGTGCTGACGGTCAATAAAGTGGATGATTTTCAGAAATATAATGCGGATATTTACGAATTTTATAATCTGGGTATCGGAGAACCCTTTCCGATTTCTTCCACCAATAAGCTGGGACTGGGAGAGATGTTAGACGAGGTGGTTTCTCATTTTAAAGAAGACTTGGATACGGAAGAGGAAGAAGACGAGCGGATTAAAGTCGCTATCGTAGGAAAACCCAATGTGGGAAAATCTTCCATTATCAATAAACTGATTGGGGAAAACCGGGTTATCGTATCCGATATTGCGGGAACGACGCGGGATGCGATTGATACGGATATCACCTATCAGGGAAAAGAATATGTTTTCATAGATACGGCGGGGCTGCGGCGTAAAAATAAAATCAAGGAAGAATTAGAACGGTACATGATTATCCGTACCGTATCCGCAGTAGAGCGCGCGGATATCGTCGTGCTTGTCATCGACGCGAAGGAAGGCGTTACCGAGCAGGACGCCAAGATAGCGGGAATCGCCCATGACAGGGGAAAAGCGACAATCATCGCAGTCAATAAATGGGATGCGATAGAAAAAGATAATAAAACCGTGAATCAGTACACCCAGAAAATCAGACAGATACTTTCTTTTATGCCCTATGCAGAGATTACTTTTATATCCGCGCAGACGGGGCAGCGGCTGTTCAAGCTGTATGAGATTATCAATGCGGTATATGAAAACCACGCAATGCGGGTAGCCACAGGCGTATTAAACGAGATTATGGCGGAAGCGGTAGCCTTACAGCAGCCGCCTTCGGATAAAGGGAAAAGGCTGCGTCTTTATTATATCACGCAGGTGTCAGTAAAACCGCCTACTTTTGTTATTTTTGTAAACGATAAGGAATTGATGCATTTTTCCTACACGAGATATATCGAGAATCAGATTCGGGAAGCCTTCGGATTTAAGGGCACCCCGCTGAAATTCATCATAAGAGAGAGAAAGGAAAGAAAATAAAGTGGAACGGATTATTTGTTTATTGACAGGCTATGTTTTCGGGCTTTTTCAGACGGCATATATCTATGGGAAACTGCATGGGATAGATATCAGGGATTATGGCAGCGGAAACGCGGGCACTACAAATACCATGAGAGTGCTTGGTACGAAAGCGGGACTGCTTGTGCTTTTTGGTGATATTATCAAGTGTATTCTTGCAATTGTCATTACGGGCGTATTATTTGGAAAAAGTCATCCAGATATGATTTATCTCTTGAAGCTTTATGCGGCGACAGGCGCGATTTTGGGACACAATTTTCCTTTTTATCTGAAATTTAAGGGCGGAAAAGGTATCGCGGCAACAGCAGGGCTGATTTTATCCTTTCACCCTTATTTCATACCGATGGGCGTGCTGCTGTTTTTTGTCACCTTCTTTACGACGCATTATGTTTCTTTAGGGTCTTTGCTTGTTTATGCGGGTTTCATCATTGAAATCGTAGTGTTGGGGCAGATGGGGATTTTCGGAATGAGTCAGGCACATTTAACCGAGCTTTATATCCTTGCGGCATTTTTAACGGTTATGGCTTACTATAAGCACCGGGAAAATATTGCCCGCCTGTTAAAAGGGGAAGAGCGCAAGACTTATCTGACGCATAAAGAACAAAAGGATTCGGAAAAACAGACAGGGCAGGAAAATTGAAAAATATAGACAGAGCAGGAAAAGAAGACGAAGCGGGAAAGACAAAATTTCATGGAAAATCAAGGAAAAGCAGGAAAGGAGATATCAGCATGGCGGATATCAGTATCATCGGGGCGGGAAGCTGGGGAACGGCGCTGGCATTATTGCTTCATCATAATGGGCATAAGGTGACAGTCTGGTCGATTATGGAAAAGGAAATCGAGATGCTGCGAAGGGAGCATGAACATAAAGAGAAACTGCCGGGCGTAAAGTTACCGGAGGATATGGAATTTACGACGGATTTACAGGCGGCGGTAGAAGGAAAAGAAATTCTGGTGCTGGCGGTGCCTTCTCCATTTACAAGGAGTACGTCTAAGAGCATGGCGTCCTATGTAAAAGAGGGTCAGCTGATTGTTAACGTGGCGAAGGGGATTGAAGAGTCTACGCTGCTTACCTTGTCCCAAATCATTGAAGAGGAAATCCCACAGGCGGAAGTTGCAGTGTTGTCCGGTCCGTCCCATGCGGAGGAAGTCGGAAAAGGAATACCGACTACAATTGTAGTCGGCGCGCAGAAAAAAAAGACGGCGGAATATCTGCAGAATATTTTTATGAATAAAGTTTTCCGTGTATATATCAGCCCGGACGTGCTTGGTATCGAGCTTGGCGCCGCCCTGAAAAATGTCGTTGCGCTTGCAGCCGGCATTGCGGATGGGCTTGGTTATGGGGACAATACGAAAGCTGCGCTGATTACAAGAGGAATCGCTGAAATCGCGAGACTTGGAACTGAGATGGGCGGCAGATGGGAAACTTTCTGCGGACTGACCGGTATTGGGGATTTGATTGTTACCTGCGCTTCCATGCATTCTAGAAACCGGCGCGCCGGTATCCTGATTGGAAAAGGCTATACAATGGAAGCGGCGATGGCGGAAGTCAAAATGGTGGTAGAGGGCGTTTATTCAGCGAAGGCCGCTATGGGGCTTGCCAGGAAGTACGATGTGCAGCTTCCGATTATCGAGCAGGTGAACGAGGTTTTATTTGAAGGAAAATCGGCGGCGGAAGCGGTAGGAAGCCTGATGCTTCGGGATAAGAAGATTGAAAATCCGTTGATACCTTGGGAAGAGTAGAAATGATTGTTATCTGGGATGAAAGAAAAGGAGCTGGCGCACTAATCACTTAATGCGCCGGCTCCTTCTTAGATTTGTGCCACAATTTCCGCTGTAGTCTTTGGTCTGTTCATCGTATAGAGATGAATGCCGTCTACTCCATGCTCTTTTAAGTCGCGTATCTGGCGTATGGCGTAATCAATACCCGCTTTTCGCATCTCTTCTTTATCATCCCCGTAAGTGGCAATCATATCAGAAAGCTCTTTCGGAACGGAGGAACCGGATAAGGTAATGCTTGTACCGATCTGTTTCGCGCTTGTAATTGGCATGATACCCGCGCAGACCGGTACGGTAATGCCTTTGTCACGAACCCGCTCTATAAAACGATAAAAGATGTCATTGTCAAAAAATAGCTGCGTAATCAGAAAACTTGCACCGGCGTCTACTTTTTCTTTCAGATGGGTCAAATCGCTTTCTATGCTTTCTGCTTCATAATGTTTTTCTGGATAGCAGGCTCCTGCAATCTGTAAGGAGGTGTTGGCTTTCAGATAACGTATCATATCGGAGGCATAGAAAAATTCCCTGCCGTTATATTGCTCGTCGGTCATTGTCTGCGGTCTGTCGCCGCGCAGCGCCATAACGTATGAAATTCCTTCTTTTTCCAGCAATTCGCAGTTCTTTTGCAGGTCATCCTGTTTAAAACCAACACAGGTCATGTGGGCAATGGTATCGGTATGTAGCTGATTTTTGATATAAGATGCAATTTCCACGGTCTTTCCGGCCCTGGAACCGCCCGCCCCGTAGGTGCAGCTGATAAAGTCGGGATGCAGGGACGCCATGACGTCCAGTTTCGCAAAAATCGCCTGAAATTCTTCTTCTGTTTTGGGCGGGGAAACCTCAAAAGAGAGGGACTGCCCGGTTTTGTCCAATAAATTGCTTATCATGATTGTAATCAATCCTTTCTCATTATTGTGTGGGTTGTCCTAACAATATCTTGCTTTTATTTTCAAAATATCGTAACATAAATTTAGATATTTATCAAGAATCGGAAGGGAATCAGAATATGAGCGAACAGAAAAACACATTTACCAGCACTTCACAGTATGTAGCGTCCAAAGAGCTGCTTGCCAGCGTAAACGTTGCGGTTGCGTTACAGAAACCGCTATTGATTAAAGGGGAGCCGGGCACCGGGAAGACGATGCTTGCACAGGCGGTAGCAGAATCGCTTGGAAAGAAACTTGTCATCTGGAATATCAAGTCTACCACGAAAGCCCAGGAAGGTCTGTATGTTTATGACACGATACAGCGACTTTATGATGGACAGTTTGGCGAAGAGGGCGTAGATGATATCGCCAGATACATCAAACTTGGCAAATTAGGAGAGGCTTTTGACTCGGAAGAGCAGGTTGTGCTGCTGATTGATGAAATCGATAAAGCAGATTTGGAATTTCCCAACGATTTGTTATGGGAATTAGACCAGATGGAGTTTTATATCCATGAGACGAAACGGACCGTTAAGGCAAAACACAGACCGATTGTTATTATTACGTCTAATGCGGAAAAAGAGCTGCCGGATGCATTTCTGAGAAGATGCATTTTCCACTATATCGATTTCCCGAATGCAGAGCTGATGGAAGAAATTGTCAAAACCCATTATCCGAATGTAGAAGAGAAGTTGTTAAAAAATGCTATGGAAGTATTTTACTGGATTCGTTCTATTAAGGATATCCGCAAGAAACCAAGCACTTCGGAACTGATTGACTGGATTAACGCCCTACAAATCGGCGGAATCCCTACGGACAGACTGCGGGAAGAGCTGCCCTTTATCGGCGTGGTCGTAAAGAAGGACGAGGATTTGGAAACATTGAAGCATAGAGTGGACTAATAGACGCAATAAATGCTGTGACCAAAAGGGCAGAAAGGCGCACTGTATATGTTTAGTAAATTTTTTTACACGTTGAAAGCAAAAGGGCTTCATGTTACCCTGACGGAATGGCTGACTTTACAGGAAGCGCTTTCCCAGGGACTCTGTAATAGCAGCCTGACGGATTTTTATTATATATCCCGTATGATTTTGGTTAAGTCAGAAACGGAATTTGACAAATTTGATATGGCATTTGACGAGGTGTTTAAAGGGATCCAGTCAGAAAATGAAATTAGCAAGAATATGCTTAGGTGGCTGGATAAGTCGGATATGATAGACGAGCAGCATGAGGAAATGCGCCATGTCATGAATGAAGAGCAGGTTCAGGTGGATAAAGAAGACGTAGAGCAGAAGTTTAAGGACCGTCTGCGGGACCAGGATTCTGAGCATAACGGCGGAAGTTTCTGGATTGGTACGATGGGGAAAACGTCTTTTGGAAACACCGGCGGCAATATGGGCGGAATCCGGGTGGGAGGTTCCACCGGTTATCAGTCCGCATTCCAGGTCATCGGTGCAAGGAAATACCGGGATTTTAGGGACGATAGGATTCTGGATAACAGACAATTTCAGATGGCGCTTAGGAAACTGCGTCAGTTTTCCTCGAAACTGGATATCCCTAAGACCGAACTGGATATCGACGGCACAATCGATAAGACATGCAACAACGGTGGATGTCTTCAGATTGTCATGGAAAGACCACGGAAAAATGCGGTGAAACTGCTGCTTTTAATGGATTCCGGCGGTACGATGATTCCCTATAGCAATCTGTTAAACGAGCTTTTCCAGTCGGTACACAAGTCAAACCATTATAAAGATGTCAAGACCTATTATTTTCATAACTGTATTTATTCCAAACTCTATAAGACCCCGGAGTGCGAAAACGGGGACTGGATTGACACGGAATGGATGTTCCGCAACTTAGACAGCGATTATAAAGTGATTATCGTGGGAGATGCCGCGATGGCGCCGGAAGAGCTGTATTCCACGTCCGGCAATTACAGGGGTCCAAACGGCGGGCTTTCCGGCATGGAATGGCTGCAGCTGATGAAGAAGCACTATAAGAAAATCGTCTGGCTGAATCCCAAGATGGCGCCCGGACATGCGCCCTGGCGGGAAGCGGAAACCGCCATCAAAGGGATGTTTCCGATGTATAAGCTGACGGTGGACGGACTGAATCGGGCGATGGTGAAGCTGATGACGAATAGGTAGGAATGAACTTTGCTAGCTCGGAAAAGTTGGCACGGAAATCAATTTCAGTCAGCATGTAGATATTGAAGCGGCAGGGCAGATAGAAATCCCGCGAAGGCACGCTCTCGCTCCGTGAAAAACGC
>JAMPHJ010000131.1 GCA_023663465.1 Muribaculaceae bacterium
CTGTATCTTCATTTCAGCCCTTACATACTCTGCCGCTATTTCTGGATATCTTTTCATATTCTCTGCGGCGTGTCGTTCTGGCATGAACATACAGAACATACAACTGCATCTACCTACATATTCGTAACACGGGTGCGGCTCTAGCCCAATTTCCCTGCCCTGCTCAAACATTTTGCCTTTTTCATACTCTAAGCAAGGTCTGTACCAATGGCATGTAAAATCTGCTATCCTCTTTGTTTTGAGTGTAGTACTGTGATATTCCAGCTCTGGCAGCTTTGCCCTCCCTGCGCTTTCGTCCCTGCGCTCCCCAGACAGAAACAAACACTTCGCGCCTAACTGCTGCCTATGCTGCCGTATCCATTTATCCGTTACCATCGTTTTCAGATAAGCGGTACACCAACGGTTTTTCATGTCTGGAAATTTAAGCCGCTCATTCAGTAGCAGCCCTAAAAAGCCCCTTGCATCCGATAAGAAAACTGACTTTATTCCGATAAATGCCGCTGTTTTGTAGAATAGTGATATGTTTTCCGGGTACTCACACCCAGTATCGCAATAAAGAAGGTATATCTTTTCTTTAGGAAAATTCTTTAAAGCCCAGTAAAGCGCCCCGGTGCTGTCTATACCATTTGAGTAACTTACAATTACACTTGTATACTCTAAATCACTTAATAATCCCTCTGGCGGTATTATTTTTGTTCGTGCCATTATTATTCTTACCTCTCTTGTTCTTAAATGCAGCCTATAAATCCCTGTCTGCCCCTACTTTCTTTTACTGTCCTTTCCAATCCAGCATAAAGCAACGATTGTAACGCATATGATTGCTGTTATGATAATTGCTGTCAGATTTACATTTGCCATACCCTCACTTCCTTTCTGCCGCTTTATCTGCCATGATAACAGCAAAGGTAACAGGGAAAGCCACCCCTGCTATGATGCTGTATTTTTTAATCTGCCTTTGTTGTTCCTCATCTGCGTCCGGCGATTTTTTAGTAGATAAAATATACATGTAGTATCCGAAGCCGATTGCCAGCTCTATGTATACAAACACCGCTATGCACACTGCTACGACTGCTGCCATATTCATTTCTTCCCCTTTCCAGCAGATAATTTATTCATGTTCTGCACGTTCCTTTCTTTTCTGCGCTTTCTGTATAATCAGCTTGATATGGATAACCTCGCTTTCTTCCAGATATTCGCACACATTTGCAAGGTTAGATGCCACGGCATACCGCTCTGCTTCCTCCTCTGTCATTTCCCCATCATCAGAATAAATCGTATAACCTGCTGCGCTTCCCTCACTACCCTGCATGTCCTCCGGCTGCCTTACCTCTGCCAATACTTCCCCATTCTCTTTGACGGTGATTTTGGTTGTTACCTCGATTTCTTTCATTTCCTGCCCCTTTCTGCGTTTACGCTGTCGTTCCCACATCTTCCAGCCCGTACTCTCTTTTCCTCCGCTTGCAGTCCTCCAAAATGCGCTCCAGAATGCCTACTTCTTCGTCATTCATGTAAATATAGTATTTTTCAAGCATTTTCAGCGCATGAAGACGGCGTGCATTCTCTTTTTCTTCTTCGTTTGTGTCGGTATCTGACATCTGCTCTTTTTTCTGCTCTGCAATACTGCGTTTTTCCCTTTCCTCTGCCTTTTTTTCCTCTACCATGTCCCGGATTTCCTGGGCTTTGATGTCTTCCCCTGCTGCCACCCGCCCGGCAATCTCTTTTTGCTCATTTTCCGGCAACTGGCTGGCTGCTGCCGCTGCCGTAACCCCAATCGCCCCATCCTTAAACTGTTCCTTGATTTCCGGTGCGGCATTTTTATTAATCCGGTTATAATCCCCTACGACTGCTGCCGATGTACCCATGATACGCGCCACATAATCGCGGACGCGTTCGCCATGATTTAAAATCAATAACTTTTCTTTCTGCGCCGCTTTTAACGCCTTTTTCCATTCCTCGGCTTCCATCATCCTGTCATAATCCGTATAATGACGGTTAAATGTGTTGCCGATTAACACATGGATTTTAAATTCTGTTTCCGTCATATCTTTGTAGCGGCAATTTACAACGCGAAACTGCTCTGCGCCACCCTTTACTAACATTTCGATAGCTGCCCGCCGTCTATGACCGCTTGCAAGCCAGTATTCCCCATTGACGCGCCCTAATATCAGCGGTTCATGCAAGCCACCAGCCATTTCAATTCCTGCTGCCAAATCTTCTATCCCGTCCATGCTGTACCTGTTTTGTCCTGTCACAACGATTTTTCCATAATCCAGCCGGATTTCCTCAAAATCCTTATCCAGTGTTTCCGCCGCCCCTGCTGTGGCGGCATTCAAAATACTTTTAATATCAAATGCCATTTTCTGCCCCACTTTCCTGTAAATACTCCTTTACAAATTTCCTGTATGTGACTGCTGCCGCGCTGCGCGGACTGTACTTTTCCAGCGGCTCTTTGTAGTAGGTTGATGCCGTTACCTTGTCCGACCGTCTGATTTTCGTCCGGAATACCCGGCATCTGCAATGCTCACGGAGCCATTTTTCCGCCATCTCATTTTCGGGCGTTTTCCTGTAATTCGTCAGAAGTACCCCGGCTATTTTCAGACCACTATTTAATGCCTGTAATTCCCTAATTTGTTCTGTAACCGTTTCCACACCGTCCATAGCCCAATTATCTAATGTGACCGGAATAATCACTTCATCGGCTGCACAAAGGGCGTTTATGGTACACATAAGCAGCGCGGGCGGGTTGTCGATTATACAATAATCCCATAAGCCCCTGATATCCTGCAGATACTCTTTTATCCGGTTGTCCTGCCGCTCCGCGCTTGCGCGCAGCGCATTGTCAGCTTCCAGAAGCGAAATATTGGCGTTTATAATCTCGATCCCACAGCTTTCCCGCCGCTCCGGTTGTTCCTTTCGCAAAATTTCCGCTGTGCCGCAGGTGTCTTCTCCGCCCTCGTAGCAGTCGAAAAACTGGCTGGCGTTCCCCTGCGGATCGTTGTCAATCAGCAAAACGCGCTTCCCGTGTTTTCCTGCAAGCAACGCCGCCATGTTGACCGCGGTTGTGGTCTTTCCCACCCCGCCCTTTAAATTGATAATTGCAATCGTTTTCATGTTCTACCTTTCCTTTCATTCTGGTATTTACGAATTTGCCGGATTTTGTAAAATCGTCCGCGTCCCCTGCAGGTAGCTTTCTAACTCTCCCGTAGCTTCCACTCCGCTGTAACATACCACGACTTTGTAACCTTGTTCTTTCAATGCATGAATCCACTCTTTCTGATTGTCAGTCGGCTTGTTTCTGCCATATTTCATTTCGATATACAGCCCCGCAAAACCATTCATGGGAACAGGCAGACAAAGGTCTGGAACACCCGCCTTCACTCCCATAGCTTTAAACCGTGCCGCTTCCTTTACGTCCCTCTTTCCCCCGTTCGGGATATGGAACAATAACTTCAGTTCCGGGAACCGTCCGGCGTTCCAGTTCGCCCAGTCTACCACACCCATTTGTTCCGTGTCTTCCCCACGTTTCAGATTTCCGTACATTTTACCCACCCCTCTCTTTTATGTGCTGTCTTTTTTCTTCCGGTTTTCATGCCCTGACTTTTCCTTTCTCGTTTTCTCTTTTATCTGCACTTCCCCTGTTTCCAGCTCCATTTCGTAGATATCCTTTTCTTTTATGCGCTTCCTGCCATCGTATATCAGCGTATAAGTAAAATACATATACCCTGTTACCTCATGCCAGGCTTCCGCCACGCTGTCCTTATCCAGATACCAGCCCTGGGGTATCTCTATCGTATGGTTATAGGCATTCCTTGACATGACTGTCGTTTTCGTCGGCTGGGGAATTTTTAGATTTTTACTGGAATTGTACCTTCTGCCGGAAAAGCCTTCACATGTCCTCATTGTCTGTTCCGAATACTTCACAAGATATGCAGCAAGCTTTCTATACTGCCCGCTATCATCCAGCGGCTTCACACTTATAAATCCTTTTTTCCAGTGCTTTTTCAGTTTTGCAATCTCTATCGCATTCAACACCATATGGATATGTACCGCACCCCTCGTCCCTACCTCTGCCACCCAGACATATTTTGCTACGCTTCCTGCTGCCTTATATTCTTTCCGTATATCCCGCAGAAACTTATCAGTATCTGCCCGGAGTTCCTCTTTTCCAGCAGGACGTTTCTCTTTTTCATATGACAATGTGACATATAAACTTGTCCCGTCAAAATTTTCGTTTAATATCCATGTCAGTTTTTTTTCTGCCTGTCTTCTGTTCACTTTTTCCTGTGCTTCACTTGTCTTATTCGCTTTCTTTCTTCTCGCCCCTTCTTTTGTGTCGGTTCTGGCTGCATAATAGTATGTATGCTGCTTTGTCCGGCCAGCCTTACAAATTTCATGTCTATATGGCATGTCCCCACCACCTGTCGGTAAAATAATATACTTATCGAGTCATAATGGCGGTTTTAAAATCCCGCCTTCCTTGACTTTTTACCATACATGGCGTATACTTTTATTAGGTTTTAATTTTGCCGTGTACGGTTCGACCGCTTTGGATTCCCCAATCCGAAGCGGTCATTTTTTCGTCTTTTATTTTCCGTTTTTTCAATATGCTTTTATTTTTGTGTCGTTTTCATTTCCTCTATCGTGCGCGCCAGTCCTTCTGCTGCCCGCTGCCACTTTATAATCCTTTCATTTGCCCGGATAAGCTGGTTTTTTAATTCCTCTTTTTCCCGTAGCAGATTCAGCATATCTTCCCTATACTGCAGCGGCATACCCATAATTTCCGGCGGTATCCGCCGCCGTAAATCCGGCTTTTCAACGACTGTCAGTACAATATGGCTTTCGTACCTGTCAACTGTCATTCCCTGCCCGCACCGGGCGCATGCATAGACAGAATCGTCTTTCAGCTTGTCCGGCGGAATCTTCGCCCCACAATTCAGGCATTTAGATAATTTATGATTTTTAACGGAAAACGACCTTTTAATCGCCATAACCTACCCGCCACCTTCCTTACTGTTGACGCAGTGCCCAGAAAAAACGGCGTTTTGGTGACCAGAAATGGCGTTTTGCGTTCTCAATCCGCTTTACAGCACTTTCACCAGCCTGTCCGATTACTTCGATAACGTCTTTCAGCTCATCTTCCGAAATAAGGCAGAAATGACTCATTGCATTGGCATAGCCCGTCGCAATCCCGGTCTGCGTAACAAGACTTTCACGGTCCTGCACTTCCCTTATTTCTTTCAATAATTTGTTTAATTCCCCCAGCCCTTTTACCTGCTGCCGCACCATGCCACGCCGCGCAGCGATTCGGGCAGTCTTGCGCATTTCCACACCTGCCGCCTGTGCAATCTTTTCAATATCCAGCCTTGCACCATCATGCATGGCTGCATAATCCTCTTTTTCCATGACCACGACGGCATTTTTATCCTGCTGCCGCAATGTACTGTTACAAGCCACCTGGATTCCATTTACTTCCATTCTCATATGTCCGCACCCCTTTCTTTTCCCGGTTCTGTCTTTTTTTCTTTTTTAATTTTAAACTTAACCACGCATACTTCGTATGCAGTGGATAAATAAGGCAGCCTACGCCCCTCAATCCTCTTTTTATAATCTCGCGACTGAAACCGCCCATAAATTTCCACATAATCGCCTACTTTAAGTTTTTTTGCCCTTTCTGCCTGTCTGTCAAAGCATACGCAGGGTATATAGTTTGTACCTGTCGTGGAATTTACTGCTATCATAAGACTTGTAATCGCCCTTCTGTACGTCGATTTAAAATGCGGCGGCTTACAGACGTGACCACAAATCCCGGTTTCATTCTGGTCTTTAACAGGGGGATTGTTAATCGCGATAACTTCCGCATATATGTACACTTTTACACGGTTTTCCTCCGGCTGCGGATTGTGCACATTTTCCGTTCTGATTTCCCCGCCAATCAATACCTCTGTGCCTTTTGTTATCCTGTCCAGCATTTCCCTTGACCCGGTGGCATGACCGTCAAACTGTAAAATGTATATGTCCTTTGCCCCGCTGGGGCGCGTCCGCATCAATATGGTTTCGTATACTTTCCGCTCCCAGTCCGCCGCATCGATTATCAATTCCGGTTGGGATTTAATGGTTCCTATTATCCCGATTGTGTTATTTCTTTTCATTTTTCCACTCCTGTCTGTTTAATTTTTATCCCCACTGTTCAGCCATTGCCTTAGCTATTCCCTCAAATGTTTTAGCCCTGGTCTTAGGGTCTCTTTCTTTTCTGCCCTGGAATCTTCTATAATTGCCGTGTGCGTCCTTACAGCCGCCATTCACATATGGTTCATGGCGTTCCAATATTTCTGTTGGTATGAGCGGCTGCAATCCTTTGAGCCATAGACATGTGCGTTTGCTGTATGGGTGTCCGAACTCATAAGGCTGTATCGCCTGTGTATACGGCGGCAATCCCACTATTTTCATAGGCGTGGGGTTCTCGATTGCAATTTTCTCACAATCAGCATTCATAATCTGCATGAAAAATTCCTTTGCTTCCATCGCCTTTTTGTAGCGTTCCTGCACTATTTCGCCGTTCACTCTCATTCTGACCGCTCCGGCGTTAGTCATATATGTACAAGGTGGGAAAGCTATTATCATATCCCATTTTTCTTTCAGCAGAGGAATTACATCTTGCTGCAAATGCCATTCCGGGTGTCCGCCAGAACATGGTTCAATGTCGCACGAATATGCTTCATGCCCTAACTTTCTAAATTCTATGCAAACTCTTTGGCTTTCCTCACAAGCTATCAATATTTTCATCCACTATCCCCCGTCCAATATTGCCCGCACCATATCAGTGTTAAATAGTATTGGTAATTCCCTGCCCATTCTTATTTTCCTTTCCTAAATTCACACGCCATTATTTCAAAACACACGCTATCGTGCAGTTTTCCATCCTGTAACTTCGTAATCTGCCTAAAATATCCGCATTCCCTACCGCCATGCTTCTTGATAAAATTACGATAGCCCCTAATCGCCGGATTATCTGTATATACACTCCATGAAATTCTGTTCATGTGATACACTTCAAACAAATCGCATACTGCCCTGTATAAATCTTTCGCAAATTCAACGCTGTTTTTCTCAAAGCTGATTATCCCGAAATTGTCAGCTGACATAGAAACCCAATCAACCGAATAACTGATGTATCCTATCACATCATCGTTTTTATCGATGGATACGAATTTATGATATTTACAGTTATTATCTGGCAACTCAATCATGTATTCACCCGCGTCGCCATGCCAGAATATATTTTCCGGCTTATACCATGACTCTATATTTTTCTGCTGTAATTGTTCCTCGTACAGTTGTGCTGGCTTTAGCATTCTTGCACCCCCCTTCTGCTGCATTATCAGCTCTGGATTGGCTGATTTACTGAATCCACGCCTCCCGAGGAAGAGAATCTGTATACATCTTCCACTCTCTGGCTTCTTTACTCCATTCTTTCTTAGTCCATTCGTCTTCAGACACCGCTTCATACAGCCTTTCAATTTCCTTCACCGTTTGTAGATACCCAGTGTTCTGATCCCGCAGTATGTCTAACGCCGCTTTTAAGCTGTCGTATCTGTTTTTCAGCCCTATGTAGGCGTGGTATACCTTAAAACACTGACAGGCAGCGGCAATCATATCATCTTTTGTCATCTGCTTTAATTTCTTTTTCGCATTATCCTCTGCAAAGCTGCTGCTACATCCTATTCCGAAATAATCCTGTTCGTAGGAATCCCATCCAAGCAAACCGCCATATTCTCCTGCGCCAATCGCCACAAAGAAAATATCGAAACATTCCGGCACCCACTCTTCCAGTAGGTCACTTCTCATCTTGTCGCACTCTGCGCACAGATCCGCAAAAGCCATCTTAAATTCAA
>JAMPHJ010000132.1 GCA_023663465.1 Muribaculaceae bacterium
AATACGGCATCTAAGTACCGGCGTTTTCACAGTACCTGCTTTTGGAGTTGTATATCCTGTACAACTACACATTCTTATATTTTAGTTTCGCAATTACTTACACAATTACTTATCATCTCTCACTGCGTTTTTCCATCGCCAGCTTGACAACTTTATATGCGCCGTCGTAGATGCCGTCTGCTTTGTTTCTTACGATGTTATCGCACATATCTTTTAAGAGATTTTCCTCTTTTATAAAAAGTTTAATCATCTGCAGCGTATGTGGTGTATCCCGGCATTCTAGTGTGCCGTCGCCGATCTCTGCGGAGTGGATGGCGCCCCATTGCTCATGACCGCCCACGCGCTTGATAAAGAGCTTGGGCACCGGATAAAACGCCAGCTCGCTCGGTTTCGTCACCAACACGTCGCAGCTTCTCATCAGAAGATTCGTACAATAAACGGCCTCAAATATATTTTCATGCCAAAAAGCGTGCACGCCTTCTATATCGCCATCTAATGCCGCCTCTGCAAACTTCTGCGTATCCTCCCACTGATTAAAATGCTCCGTAGATACTTCACGCAGTCCAGGAATTTCTTGTACCAGCTCTTCCCATACGTTGCGGTAATCTCCCACATTCACATACAGAGCCGCCTTATTTTCCCGGATTCTCGGAATCAGATATTTGATAATCGCCGCAAAAATCTCTTTCTGCGCTCCCGCACCGCCGATGGTCAACAGGAAACGCATGGGCTTTTTATCCGCCTTGCGCTTCATCCGTCTGGCGCAGTCCTCCTCAATATTGCAGACCAGCTCGTGGTCGATATAGTGTCCCGTATATGCCAGGGCTTCTTCCGGCATAGGCTCCAGGACGTCCTTTCCCTGCATACCATTCAAGATACGATATCCCTGATAGGCAAAATGTGTCTGTACCGTATGCAGACTTCCTTCCGCAAGATGCAGCGCCATCGGCCAGTTGTCCGGTATCGCATTTACCACATATTTCATCCCCGCATGAATCGCCGCCTGCGCAGGCCACACATGAGTCGCCACCACTGGAATATCTTTCGGTACATTCCGGTAAACCGGCGCCATCAGCTCCGCATTTTTCTGATCGGATGCATTGTAGCTCAATTTTCGGAATCCCTCGTAATTCATGGGCTCCCAGACGAACTTATTAAAAAGCCGGCTTTTCCCCGAAAGCCTTGAACCAAGGGAATACAAATCATTCTGCGCGCTGATGACCTTCGTACACGTCGTCTGCTTATAAGAATTTAAATCCATCCAATAGGGCACATATCCCATAGACTTCGCGGCGGAAGCAATCGCCATAGAAATTCTATAATGCCCGAACCCCATGCGGATATTGCCTACGATAATTCCTTTCTCTGTGTCAAACACTTCCGCAGTTTTCACCGTGCCGTCACTTCCCACTGCCGCATCTTTGCCAGTCTCAACGTTCTTAGCTGCCGTCGCGTCTTTGCTCGTCACAACATTTTTACCTGCCGTCACGTCTTTGCCAGCCGCGCCGCCCTGCCCTGCCTCTTCCAGTAAGACATTCCTGACGCCCAGCGAATCCCCGATATGCGCATTCTTTTCAATGTTCACCGCATAATCTACATTGGAATCATCGCCGAATTTCTTGGCATACTTCTGTTTGGAACGGACGGCTTTCCTATAGACCTTATCCGCCATCGGATTTCCAAAAATAACCTTTGATTTCTCGCCCATTTTCCTTACCCCTTTCCTAGCTTCATCATTATCTCACCGTAAACGCAAGCTCCACTTCCTCCGTCTGCTGCGTCCAGATTCTCAGACACGCCTTCCCTGCGCTCCCCGTGGTACGGATGAAAGCGCCTCCCATGCCGCCTTGCAGTGAAATGACGTCGGGCCCGATGATTTCCACTGGACCGTCTGCTTCCAGCCGTACCGGTTCGTTGTAAAAAGGCATCTGATTGCCGTGTTCGTCAGTCACGCGGATTCGCACCGCTGCCACGTCATATGTATTTTTTTCTACCAAGTCGCAATGGTCTGCCTCCGCGTGCAGGTGCAGGGACGTGATTGGCTCTTTGACGACAGTTTTTACGACCTCACCATTTTTCACCGCCTCAAAACGATAGCTCGTGGATGCACCGCCCCAATCGCCGATATAACGGTTATAGAGTACGACTGCCTCTTCCGGTTTCATGTGGTAGACTGCCATCATCTTGACTGCCGTCAGATATACCGATTTGGGAAGGTTCGATAAGCCGTATCTCGCCGTTGTATTCAGCGCGCTCTTGATCGCTTCCGCCTGCGCCGGTTTAAAATCCTCATTTTTCTCAATCGCATCACCGATAAAGTCATCAATCAGAATCGGCCCATGTTTCAGATGTTTATACGGCGAATCTTTTCTCGTATATTCTTTAATAAATCTACCGTTTTTATACATACGGACGCTGTCTGCATTGGTAAAAATATAGGTATTGCCCCGGTTACATCCCGGATGTTCCCCGATATCCATAGAAGAGCTGATGGAAAGAACCGTTTTTTCTTCCTGCGCGCAGGCGTAAATATCCGCCGCCAGCTTGGGATTGCGGAACATATCCATAACGCCGTGATAACAGATACGGTCGCCGCTTCCGAAATCCTTATGCGTATTGTAATCAAACATGCACCAGCCAAAACTGCCCGCAATATCACGCTCCCCGGCAACGGCGTTAAGTACGTTGGCATGGCGGATGGCGTGCTCCACCCTATGCTCTTCCCAGTCATATGCTTTTGACGGATACATATGTCCGTTGTATTCACTTATCAAATACGCCTTTTCGTTGTCATAAGTAACGCTGGCTTTCTTCTCACAGCCTTTCGTCTTACCATCATGCAGAAAATCATTATAAGTGTAAACGTCTTCCAAAAGAGAGCTTTTCTTATTCGCCCGCACTCCGCCGGTAGCCCTATATGGGTCCAATGTACGCGCTGCCGCGTTCGTCCTTTGATAAAAATCATCGTCGTCCAGAGATTCGTTAATCCGCACGCCCCAGAGAATGATGGAAGTATGGTTCCTGTACTGTTTCACCATATCGCGCACATTTTCTATCGCCTGCTGCTTCCAGGCTTCCCCGCCGATATGCTGCCATCCCGGCATTTCCGTAAAGACAAGAAGCCCGATTTCGTCGCATCTGTCCAGAAAATAATGGGACTGCGGATAGTGGGAAGTCCTGACCGCGTTGACCCCTAATTCCTCTTTCAAAATATCCGCATCCCGCTTCTGCATCGACTCCGGCATGGCGTATCCCACATAGGGAAAACTCTGATGCCGGTTCAAGCCCCGGATTTTGATTTTCCTGCCGTTTAAATAAAAGCCGTCGGCGCGAAACTCCGCTTTCCTAAACCCGAAAGTCACGAGCTTAGTATCCAGAACCATATCGCCATCCAAAAGCTCTGTTTTTATCTCATATAAATGGGGGCGCTTCGTATTCCATAGGCGGATGTTCCCGACCCGGTGCTGCAATTCATAGATGTACGCCTTCGCCGTATCCGTCCACGTTTCCCCCAGCAGACAGTATTCCGTATCCGGCGCCTGCTTTCTTTTCATCGACTGGCGGATACATAAGTTTTTCCCGGCTTTCTCATTTAACGTAATCTGGGAAATAAGACTGGCTCTTCGTCCCTTCTCAATCTCCGAGTGAAGGAAAACATCTTCTAAATAAACAGGATTTTTAATATCCAGAAAAACGTCGCGATAGATGCCGCCGTATGTCATATAATCCACCACAAACCCAAAAGGCGGGATATCCAGCTCCTCCCGGCTGTCCACTTTTACCACCAGAACATTTTCCGCCCCATAATGGATATTTCCCGATAAATCCATCGTAAAAGCCGTATAGCCGCAATGATGCTCCCCTACTTTCTTTCCGTTTAAAAAGACCTCGCTCTCATGGGCTGCGCCGTCAATGGTCAGAAGGACTTTCTGCCCCTTCCACTCCTGCGGCGCGTCAAATGTTCTGCGATAGCCGCTTACCATCTGATATAGATGCTCGTCAAAATAATGGAACGGCGTTTCTTTACAGGTGTGTGGCAGCCGCACGCTTACCAGCCCGCCATCGTCAAAATCCGGCGCCAGTAAAGCTTCGCTGTATTGTTCAGTAAATTTCCAGTCATTGTTCAGATAAATCCGTTTCGCCATAACCTGCCCCCGTTTCTTTATACAAGAATCCCTTCCACTAGAATCCCGACGACCTCATCCAGCGCCTGATGATAGGAAAGCCCATGCCGGATTAAGATGTCCCGTTGGAAAAACTGTTCCACCGCCGCCTCCAGCATCATTTTCAAAATCGGAATCTGAATCGGGCGCACGCACCCTTCCTTCATTCCTTTTTCCAGCAATGCTATCGTCGCTTCCCAGCCGGTTTCCAAGCGAAGCTCCACCTGCTTATAAATCTTCGGGTATTTATCCCTCAAAAGATAAAGCTGGCGGAAATCTATCTCTTTATACCCTTCTGGAAGCACTCCTAAAACGACGCGTATCTTTTCCACGGTATCCAAAGTATTATCTTCCATGACGGCGCGCTCGCTTTCCTTAATCTTATCGAATAAATAATCCACCATCGCCAGAAACAGCTCTTCTTTATCATGAAAAACCGTGTAAATCGTCTTCTTGCTCATTTTCAATAAAGAAGCGATATCGTCCATTGTAAACTTCAATCCCTTTTGGTTGAAAACCTGAATCGTTCCTTCCAAAATATTTTCCCGTAATTCCATGATGTCTTCCTTTTCCTTCCATGCAAGGCGCAGTCCCTATTTTCCTTTTATAGCCGGAAACTACTTTTTCCATTTCAGTTTCCATTATTGTACCACGCTTCTCTATAACCTACAAGAAACTATTTTACCAAAATTGGTTTCCATTTTTTATCTGATTTTACCAAAAACAGTCTGTCAACTATTTTTTCCACAAAAAAAAGAACAGGGTATTCATTCTATACTCTGTTCTTTCGGGATTTTCAACCTATACTAATTCCAGCACAACTTCCATTGCTGCATCGCCCTTACGGGGACCAATCTTGATAATTCTTGTGTAACCGCCGTTACGACTTGCATACTTCGGTCCGTATTCGTCGAAAAGCTTCGCAACAAGGTCTACCTGCTTCGTGCCTCTCTTTCTTCCGGCTGCCGTCGTAGGCACTTCGGTAACAGGATACAGCACTTTTAACATCTGTCTTCTTGCATGAAGTCTGGAAGGCATATCCTTCTTGATTTCCTTTTCTACCGTATCGTAAACGGTAACTTTCTTGCCATCCACAACTTCCTTTACTCTCTTGCCGTCTTTATCTTTTCTCGGCACTTTCGCGGATACTTTGACGGTCTCATAGTTATCTTTTTCCTTTACAGCAAGCGCAATCAGCGGTTCCACAAACTTACGGACTTCCTTTGCTCTCGCTTCCGTCGTAATAATCTTACCTTTATACAGAAGATTCGTCACCTGATTTCTAAGCAATGCTTTTCTCTGGTCAGACCTTCTTCCGAGTTTTCTGTATTTTGCCATAATATTCCTCCATCCCGGTTTTCCCGGCTCTCTCATTTTATGGTGCATCCGGCTATGCCCTTTGGTCTTACTGCCAGATGTAGTAAATAGGTTCCATTCATGAGTTGACACATGCGCGCTCTTCGGGCTTACCGCAATATGCCGAACACAAAAATCTTAAACAATATCGGATTAAGACTCATCGCTGGGATTCAGCTGAAGTCCTAATTCTTTTAATTTGGCCAATACTTCTTCCAAGGACTTCCGTCCTAAGTTACGGACTTTCATCATATCTTCGGAAGTCTTATTGGTCAATTCTTCAACAGTGTTGATACCCGCTCTTTTCAGACAGTTAAAGGAACGCACCGACAACTCTAACTCGTCGATACTCATTTCCAATACTTTCTCTTTCTCGTCGTCTTCTTTTTCTACCATGACTTCTGCGGTCTTGGCATTTTCCGACAAATCGATGAAAAGGCTTAAATGTTCGCTAAGAACTTTCGCAGCCAGGCTGACTGCCTCATCTGGAACAAGGGTTCCATTCGTATAAACGTCGAGTGTTAATTTATCAAAATCTGTAATCTGACCTACACGCGTGTTCTCTATCGTGATATTTACTCTTTCCACGGGCGTATAAATAGAATCTACTGCAATGACGCCAATCGGTAAATCGTCCGTCTTATTCTTATCAGAACTTACATATCCCCTGCCTCGCGTAATGGTCAATTCCATATACAGCTTAGCATCCTTGCCACACAAAGTAGCGATAACCAAATCTGGATTTAAAATTTCAATATCCTGATCTACCTGGATATCTGCAGCCCTAACAATACCCTCGCCTTCATACTCAATGTATGCCGTCTTTACTTCATTGGTCTCGCTGTCATTTCTGATAGCCAGACTTTTAATATTCATGATGATTTCTGTAACATCTTCTTTCACACCCGGAATCGAGCTGAACTCATGCAAAACACCTTCAATTTTTACCTGACTTACAGCCGCTCCCGGCAAAGAAGAAAGCATAATTCTCCTCAAAGAGTTACCAAGGGTAATACCGTAACCTCTTTCCAGCGGTTCTACTACGAATTTACCGTACTTTTTGTCTTCAGAGATTTCTACAACCTCAATATTTGGTCTCTCAAAATCAAACACTGCCAATACCCTCCTTTACGAACTGCACTATCCTCTTTCCATGTTCCTTTATTCAATTATTATTTAGAGTACAACTCGACAATAAGCATTTCGTCTACAGGAACGTCAATCATCTCTCTTGTAGGAAGATATTTTACGGTTCCTCTGAATGCTTCCTGATCTACGTCAAGCCATTCGGGAACTAATCTTCCGCCCGTTACTTCAAGGATATCTTTATATCTCTGCAAAGATTTTGATTTTTCTCTTACTTCAATAACATCGCCAGCTTTCACCAGATAAGAAGGGATGTTTACGGATTTACCGTTCACAAGGAAATGCTTGTGTCCAACTACCTGTCTTGCCTCTCTTCTCGTTCTTGCAAAGCCCATTCTGAAGACAATGCTGTCTAATCTGCATTCCAGCATTACCATCAGGTTCTCGCCTGTCATGCCTTTCATTCTTTCTGCTTTTTTATAATAATTTCTGAAGGGTTTTTCCAGTACGCCATAAATAAATTTAGCTTTCTGTTTTTCTCTTAACTGAAGACCATATTCACTTACTTTTTTACCGGTTCTTGCCGATGTTCTCTTGGATTTCTTATCATATCCCAAATAAGTCGGGTCCAAATCAAGGGACCTGCATCTTTTCAATACCGGAACTCTATTAACTGCCATTTTCGGCTCCTTTCTAAGAGGGGTTACCTCTTCTTCAGACTCTGCTTTTTTGCAGATTCTGTTGTTTACAGCGCCCATTCTAAAGCGCTTTCATCCAACTCTACCAACGTTACCATACCAGAACGACGAACCACCACTCCTCGCCCCTACCACAGCCCGGAAAAATTTGCCCGCAAATTCTTCCACAGATTGACGAGCCATTGCTCCCCACTCTGCCACAACCCGGAAGAATTTGCTTGCAAATTCTTCCATAGATTTTTGCCCCTCTGGGCAAAATTCTATTAGACGCGGCGCCGCTTCGGCGGACGGCATCCATTGTGCGGTACAGGCGTTACGTCGCGGATACTGGTTACTTCCAGCCCACATGCCTGAAGTGCACGGATTGCTGCTTCACGTCCTGACCCCGGTCCTTTTACCATTACATCAACTGTTTTCAAACCATGAACTAACGCAGCCTTAGTAGCTGTCTCAGCCGCCATCTGTGCTGCATATGGAGTAGATTTCCTTGAACCTCTAAAACCAAGACCGC
>JAMPHJ010000133.1 GCA_023663465.1 Muribaculaceae bacterium
TGGCATTTTCACGCATCCGGTTCTTACTTCCATCGGTGAAAAGCATGGCAAGAGTGCGGCACAGGTGGCTCTGCGTTGGAATGCACAGCGCGGAGTAGTGGTTATTCCTAAGTCTGTTCATAAGGAACGCATGGAGCAGAATCTTGACATTTGGGATTTCAGTCTGACTGATGATGAAATGAAAGAGATTGCAGCTCTTGACTTAGGACATAGTGAGATTGTCAACCATTATGACCCGGCTTTTGTCAAGATGCTTCATGGAATGCAAATTCATGATTGATGGAAAGGAAAAAGCGTAAGGATATGCAAACGAAACTCCGCTCTGTGTGGGGTTTCGCTACTTATTATGGAGATGGTGTATATGGCTGATAAAAAATTTTTAGTAGTGTATTTTTCTTGGTCGGGAAATGCAAAAAAAATTGCTGTTCGCGTAGCTGAAAAGCTGGGCATATACCTGTCCTAAAATTATCTTGTCTTTTATTGAAAAGCATGATTTTACGGGCAAGAGGGTTCATCTGTTCAATACACACCTTGGAAGCGGTTCGGTTGGCACTGAGGATATCCGGAAAGCCTGCAAAAACGCGGTATCTGTTGATAAGAGCATAGATGCAAACAGGCTTACCGATAAGGATATTGAGAAATGGTGTAATTTATAAATATATAGCAGGAGGTATGGCAATATGAAAAAACAGACAGCAGGCAGGGATAATCTTGGAACACTCGCTCCCAAATTTGCGGAGTTGAATGACGATGTATTATTTGGAGAGGTTTGGTCGAGGGAAGATAAACTCTCGGTAAGGGATAGAAGTATGGTTACGATTGCGGCATTGTTTTCCGCAGGTCTATACCCGCAGTTAAAATCCCATATCGCATTGGGTAAAGCGCATGGCGTGACAAAGGAGGAAGTAGTAGAGGTTGTAACACAGCTTGCGTTTTACTGCGGCTGGCCGAAAGCATGGAGTACATTTCCCATGATTGCCGAGATTTACGATGAAAAAGAGCCTGAAACGGATGATAAAAGCCGTTATCAGAATACAATCATGTTTCCGATTGGATAGCCGAATACTGCTTTTGCAAAGTATTTTGATGGTCAAAGTTATCTTGCGCCGGTTTCTAAAGAACAGTTACTTATTGCAAATGTGACTTTTGAACCAGGATGCAGGAATCATTATCATATTCATCATGCAAAGAGCGGCGGCGGACAGCTTTTAATTGGCGTTGGCGGCAGAGGTTGGTATCAGGAAGAGGGCAAAGATGCTGTAGAGATTCTTCCCGGTACGGTCATTAATATTCCTGCCAATGTGAAGCACTGGCACGGTGCGGCATCGGATAGTTGGTTTAGCCATCTTGCAGTTGAGATATCCGGAGGGGAAACAAGTACAGAATGGTGTGAGCCTGTGCCGGAAGAAAAATACAGGAAGTTAAAATAAGAATCAGTACAGCGGTAAGTCCGCAAAGAGGTTGCACATGAGAACAAACTTTCATTCCAAAACCATAACAGCGCTCCTGCTGGCTCTGATTATTGCTTTACAAACGGGCTGTTCCTCTGATGAAACATTGCCCACAGATACTCCGCAGAAGGAGGAGGAAACAATGGAACTGGAAACAGTGATGCCGGAAATGGCGGAACCGGAGAAAAATAAATCAGTTGGGATACCTCAAACCGGAATGACCGTCTCGGTTCCGGACGAATATCTGGAACCGGCAGACCATCAAGGGCAGATTGTGAGAATTGAATATGATTCCAAAGATTACGCTGGTAATGGCAGTGAAATTACTAAGCCTGCCTATGTATATCTGCCTTATGGATATGACGAAAATGATACAGATACCCGATATGACATTCTTTATCTGATGCACGGATGGACGATGACGGCGGCGGATTATTTTGAAAACTCATATCTTCCGGAAATTCTTGACCATATGATTGAGAATGGCGAGATTCCGCCTATACTCGTTGTATCCGCCACTTTTGACGCAATGAATGAACCGCAGGATTTTGGTCTTTCGGTACGGGAACTGAGGGAATTTCATCAAGATTTGAGAAATGACCTGATTCCTGCTGTAGAAAGCAGGTTTCACACATACGCAGATACAGTAAGCGGGGAAGGATTAGCATCTTCCCGTGGCCACAGAGCTTTTGGCGGTTTTTCTTTGGGGGCAGTGACAACGTGGCATCAGTTTGTATTCAACCATGATTATATAAGGTATTTCCTGCCCATGAGCGGTTCCTGTTGGTATTATGGAGGTTATGGAGATTATTATCCGGAAGAAACTTGTAATCTGTTTGAAGATTTTATAGAATCGGATGGTTTGAATGAAAAAGGGTATTTCATTTATGGTGCGACCGGCACTAATGATGCCATTCAGGGGCAGATGGATACACAGATGGTTGAGATGTTTGCAAGAGATGATGTGTTTACCCCCGACCATGTGGTTTATTATAAAAAACAGGGCGGCGTCCATGACCTTGTGGCAGTGCAGGAGTATGTTTACAATGCCCTCCCGTTTTTCTTTGGAACGACACCAAAGCAGCAGAGTCAGGCTGTCACGGCGGATACCACGGTTTCCGAAGTGGAAGCAATCCCTGCATTTGCGGATTATGGGCGTCTGCTGTTTCCGGTTGACCGCGCTGTGGACGGCAATATGACACTTGATAATCTTTCTACTAATGGCATTTATGTCTGGTACAACAATATCAAGACAGAAAAGACCGTAGAAATTGTGAATTATCTGAAAGAGCAGGCGGAGAATGGAAAGCAGATTTTTTATAACATATATACGGAGGAAGAACGGCAGAGAGACATTTCCAAGCAGGACACGGGTTTGTTTTTGTTCAGGGGAGAACCCGGAGCAGAATTTGCCATAATGAATGCGGGCGGCGGCATGATGTATGTAGGGGCGATGCATGACAGTTTTCCCCATGCGCTGGAAGTCAGCAAGCAGGGTTATAACGCATTTGCGCTCATATACCGTCCGGATTATGCCTATGAAGATTTGGCGCAGGCAATCGTCTTTATCTATGACCATGCTGATGAACTTGGGGTAAATCCTACAGGATATTCGCTATGGGGAGGCTCAGCGGGCGCAAGAATGGCGGCAACGCTTGGAAATAGAGACTACTTGAAGCAGTTGACAAAAAGAACGGATATTCCGCAGGCTGCGGCAGTGATTATGCAGTATACCGGGCATAGTGATACGTCAGAAAATGACGCGCCTACATATGCCTGTGTGGGAACGAGCGATGGCATTGCAAGCTGGCGGACAATGGAAAGAAGGCTGCAAACGCTGGATGGCTATGGAATCCCTACGGAATTTCATGTCTATGAGGGACTTCCACACGGTTTTGGACTTGGAACAGGAACAGCGGCGGAAGGCTGGCTTAATGACGCTGTAGCATTTTGGAAAAAGCAGATGGAGGAATGACAGTATGATTTTTTATTTTACCGGAACAGGAAACAGCTTGTATGTCGCAAAACAGCTTGATACAGAACTGGTCAGTATTCCACAGGCAATAAAGAATGAGGAGCAGACCTATAAGGCAGATAAGATTGGTCTGGTTTATCCTGTTTACGGACATGAAGCGCCTTTCATGGTGCGGGAATTTATTAAAAACGCGGAGTTTATTACCGATTATCTTTTCGTTGTCCTGACATATGGGAACAGGCATGGAGGGGCGGTGGAACTGGCGCAAAAGATGTTTGTATCCTTTGGGAAAAAGGCAGACTATATCCGGACTATTAAAATGGTAGACAATTTTCTGCCCGGTTTTGATATGGATGAACAGATTGCCAGCGCACCGGAGAAACATATTGAAGAAAATCTTGCTATTATCAAAGAGGAAGTTTCAGGAAAATTACATAAGATTGATACAGTGACGGATGCGGACAGGACGGCGCATCAGGAATTTTTATCTCGTGTGAGTGGAAGTCCGTCCGCATTGTCTGAAAATATGTACACAGTTTCAGACAAATGTATTGGCTGCGGTATCTGCATGAAAGTGTGTCCGGGTGGATGTATACATATCGAAAATCAGCGGGCAGTTTATGGAAACAAAAACTGTCAGATGTGCATGGCATGTATCCATCATTGCCCGCAGAAAGCAATAGGACTTAAAATCCCAGAGAAGAATCCGGAGGCACGGTTTCACAATGAGCATATCCGTCTGCCGGAGATTGTGGACGCGAATAATCAAAGTATGCAGTAAAGCAAACACCCATACATCGTGAGGCAGCTTATTGTAGTCTTGGCTGAGGAGCTGAACGGTTTTATTGTTGTAGGCGTAACAGGAAAGAAGGCGGATACATGAAAAAGGTGTGGCGTGCTGTTAGTATGACAGTATTGTTGCTTTTAACAGCCTGTTCAAACAAGTCTGTTTCAGAACAGAGTGAAAATATATCCGAATCAGACAATGGAATTTTTGACCCTGATTCTGCGATTGAAATGATACCGGATGCTTACAAAAATGAGCCGGAAAAAGCTGGAACTGTGGTAAGGCTGAATTACCAGACGGCATCTTATTCCAATCCGGATGAAAAGCAGGACAAATATACCTATGTCTATCTGCCTTATGGGTATGGGGATGAAAATTCTTATGATATTTTATATCTGATGCATGGCGGTGGTGGAAGCGCAGAAACCTGCTTTGGCGGTGAGGGGCAGTCATCGGAACTGAAGTGTATCCTTGATAATCTGATTGCGAATGGAGAGATGAAACCGCTTATTGTTGTAACGCCTACATTCTATCCTACGGAAAATGCGGATGCCAGTGTTTCCTATGCGGAGAATTTGGTCAAGCTGTTTCCGGAAGAATTGGTAAATGATTTGGTCCCGGCGGTGGAAAGTAAGTATTCCACTTATGCGGACAGCACGGATACCGCCGGTCTCAAAGAATCACGGGAGCATAGGGCTTTTGGCGGGTTTTCTATGGGTTCTGTGACAACATGGTATATCTTTATAGAAAAACTGGATTATTTCAAATATTTTCTGCCTATCAGCGGAGACTGTTGGGCGGTTGAAATGCAGGGAGGAAAGTCTGCGGCAGAAGAAACGGCGGAAGCATTACAGACTGCGTTGCAGGAATCAGGTTATGGCGTAGAGGATTTTTATATCTATGAGATAACCGGAAGTGATGACATTGCTTACCCTATGATGCAGGCACAGACGGAGGCTATGAGCCGTCTTTCTGATACCTTTGTATTCAGTATGGATAAAAGCATTGGCAATATCTGTTTCCGCGTGAAAAATGGCGGCGTTCATGATTATGCCAATGTCAGACAGTATCTTTATAATGTGCTGCCCGATTTATGGGGAGAGGAACAAGACGTTCAAAGCGGCGTACAGGAAAAGGTGGGATACGAAGAATTGCCGGTTTATGAGTATCAACAGAAAGAAATCCGTGTAACGAATGACGGGAAGAAAATTTACGGTGTTGCCTATATCCCGGAAACAGGGGAAACAAAAGCGCCGCTTGTAATCTGCGCTCATGGACTTGGTGCGGATTATGTTTCTTGTCTGGATTATGCGAAAGAATTTGCCACACATGGGATTGCGGTATATTGTTTTGACTTCAGGGGTGGCGGCGGAAACCGTAGTGAGGGAAAAACAACAGAGATGTCCGTAATGACAGAAGTTTCTGATTTGGAAGCAGTTCTTTCCGCTGCCAAAGAATGGACGTTTGTAGATGAAGAACAGATTGTATTTTTTGGCGAGAGTCAGGGCGGTATTGTTTCTGCCATTGCAGCAGCAAGACATACAGAGGAAGTTGCAGGACTTATCCTTGAATATCCTGCCTTTTTGGTCAGTGATGCGGTTCGTGAACTTTATGATTCCCCGGCAGAAGTGCCGGAAAGTTTCTTTTTTAACTGGATTACGGTAGGACGCCCTTATGTTGTGGATATGATGGATTATGATGTATATGGAGAAATCGGGAATTATGAAAAAAAGGTTCTGTTGATGCACGGAAGCGCGGACAGTATCGTTCCCATATATTACTCAAATCGGGCGGCAGAGGTCTATGAAAATGTGGATTACTATGTGATTAATGGTGCTGGACATGGTTTTGGCGGCATATTTTTCAAGCAGTCTTTGATATATATATTTGACTACTTACAGGAAATTGGAATGGTTCAAAGTTTATAAGGGCAGAAAAAATGAAGCTATATCTTTCTGGTATATTATTTATCAAAAAAGGAAAGGAAGGGAATTAAATGGAACAATATTTTGGTGAAAATACCCCGAAACTCGGTTTTGGGTTGATGCGTCTGCCGAAAAAGGGACTCAAAATAGACATTGAGCAGACAAAGCAAATGGTGGATGAGTTTATGGCAGCGGGGTTGACTTACTTTGATACTGCCTATGTATATGACAGTGGAGATTCCGAAAGGGCGGCAAAGGAAGCACTGGTTGACCGCTATCCCCGTGAGAGTTTTACACTTGCTACAAAGCTGTGCGCGTGGATGGGGGCGCACAATGAAAAGACTGCAAAGCAGCAGTTTTATACAAGTTTGGAACGTACCGGGGCAGGATATTTTGACTATTATCTGCTCCATGCTCTGCAGGCAGGAAATTATAAGATATATGACAAATATCATATATGGGATTTTGTCAAAGAGCAAAAAGCAAAAGGACTTATCAGGCATTGGGGATTTTCTTTCCATGCAACACCGGAAATTTTAGATGAATTGTTGACTGTTCATTCAGATGCGGAGTTTGTACAGTTGCAGCTTAATTACGCTGATTGGGAAAATGCTCAGGTAACGGCACGCGAGAATTATGAGGTGGCAAGACGACACGGAAAATCTATTGTAGTAATGGAGCCGGTTAAGGGCGGCGCATTGGCAAATCCGCCTGCGGCTGTGCAAAAGATATTCCGTGAAGCAGACAAAGACGCTTCTTTTGCTTCTTGGGCAATCCGCTATGCTGCTTCTTTGGATGGCATCATTACCGTGCTTTCAGGAATGTCCAATTTGGCACAGATGCGGGATAATCTCTCTTATATGAAAAATTTTAAGCCTTTGAACAGCAATGAACAGACTGTAATCCGCCATGCACAGGAGATTATTAATGGTGTGAAGTCTATCCCATGTACGGCATGTCATTATTGCACAGAAGGATGTCCGAAAAAGATTCCCATTCCGGAAATTTTTGCTGCCCGAAATAAGCAGTTGGTATGGGGAAAGCTGGAAGAAGGAATGCGGCAGTATGCAGATGCAGTATCCGGCGGCAGCAGCGCCAGTGATTGTATTGCCTGCGGTCAGTGTGAAAGGGCGTGTCCACAGCAGCTTGATGTGGTTGGTTATTTGAAAGAGTGTGCGATGCAGTTTGACAAATAAAAAAAGCGCGGCTGTTTAGGACTGCTGCGTATAAGGAGGGCGACGATGGAAAAAAGAGTTTTAGGAAATGGATTGGAAGTTTCTGCCGTAGGACTTGGGTGTATGGGGTTTACGCATGCCTATGGAGCGCCTAGCGATTTAAAGGAAGCAAAGCGGGCGATAGAGGAATCCATTGAGATGGGATATACATTTTTTGACACGGCTGAGCGATATTTCGGATTTGATGAGAATGGTATACAGCTATGGAATGAAGAACTTGTAGGAGATGCGCTTGCAGGCTGTCGGAATAAGGTCA
>JAMPHJ010000134.1 GCA_023663465.1 Muribaculaceae bacterium
TTTCTCAATATCAGGAAACTTATTTCTTAAATCTGAAACAGGTCTAATCTGTAATATATATGCTCACTCCTTATCAATATTTTATCTTTATTTTATCATTGTATATATTCTACCCTACTATCCTAAAAAAGCTACTACTGTTAAAAATCCTTCTTCGTATCTGTATCACTCTAAAAAGAATTTAAACACAATCTATAGCGATACACTACCTCATTATCGTTTTTCTGAAATAGATACCTATATTTTTTTAAATCCAGCTCCTCTTTTTCCGCAATCTCTCTAAATCGCTCTACAAATCGGAAAAAATCGTTTTCTTCTTCTCCGATTCTAACAGCCCCCATTATAAGGACAACAAATAGCCTAGTGGGTGCTTTGCCACTATAAAAAAAAGAAGAAACCTGAATTTTTATCGAATAACCATACTCCCCTAATGAACCAACTTCATAATATCATTATACATCACAAAAACCATCAGAATCATGAAAACCACCAGCCCGGCGAAATGGACGATGCCCTCTTTTTCCGGGGATATCGGCTTGCCGCGCAAAACCTCCAGGAATAAGAATACCAGCCTGCCACCGTCTAACGCCGGCAGGGGCAGTAAATTTAAGATGCCCAGGTTGACAGATAAAAGCACCACGATATTCATCATTGTAAAAATAACAGATGATATTCCATAGGGTTTTACTTCCTCATAAGCGTCCCCTACAAACTGCGCGATGCCAATTGGACCGGAAACGTCCTCTTTTTTCGCCTGTCCCCGCAGCATAATCAGCAGACTCTTATAAGTGGCTTTGACCCAGTAACGCACCTCGTAAACGCCATATTGGAAGACCTGCGCCGGATTGCACTGAATCAGTTCCCCTGCGCCGGACAAACCGATATAATATCTGCCGTCCCTTTCGCTATAGCGGGGCGTCAGCGTCACGTCCAAAACCTCGTCTCCTCTTTTTAACTGAAGCGTCATAGACTCCCCTTGATTGAGGGCAGATATCAGGCTCACTTCCCGGTATAAGCGGATTCTCTCGTTATTCATCCTAAGAATCTCATCCCCCGCCATGATACCTGCTTCCTCCGCTGCAGAATCCGCCGTTATTTTCTGTATCACGGGTCTGTCCGCGCCGTTAAAAGCGACAAGAATCAGAGAAAAGACAAAGGCAAGCAGAAAATTGAAAAAAGGTCCTGCAAAAATGGTGCCAATCCGCGCCCATACGCCTGCTGCTAGAAAAGTATGTTCGTCTCTATCCCCATTTTCAGCCGCCATGCCATCTTCCCCGTCAAACATACACGCGCCGCCAATTGGCAAAAGCTTCAAGGAATATTTCGTTTCCCCTTTCTGAAAGGAAAACAGCGTCGGTCCCATGCCTACCGCAAATTCCAGTACACGGATGCCGTTTCTTTTCCCGATTAAAAAATGCCCAAATTCATGGGATATAACCACGATTCCAAAAATAATAATAAATAAAATAACTGTTGTAATCAATTCATCACCTGCTCAATATATTCATAGGTTTCCGCTTCCGCCTGTAAAATCTCTTCCACGGATGGATTTTCCATTACTTTATGATGCCCCATAGAGCGTTCGATTAATTCCGGGATTTGTAGAAATCCGATTTTTCGCTCGATAAACAGGGCGACCGCTTTCTCATTTGCCGCATTAAACACGGTAGGCAGACTTCCTCCCGTTCTTGCCGCTTCATAGGCAAGCTGCAATCCCCTGAATGTTTCCGTATCTGGACGTTCAAAGGTAAGCTGTCCCAGCGCAAAGAAATCCACTCTTTTCCCTGCCATCTCTCTTCTATCGGGGTAAAAGAGCGCATACTGAATCGGCAGTTTCATATCCGGCATTCCAAGCTGCGCCATAATCGCACCGTCCACATACTCTATGGCAGAATGAATAATACTCTGGGGATGGACGACTACCTGGATTTTTTCAAGTGGAATATCGAACAGCCACCTGGCTTCCATGACTTCCAGTCCCTTATTAACCAAAGATGCCGAGTCTATCGTGACTTTTTTCCCCATAGACCAGTTAGGGTGCTTCAAAGCGTCTTCTATCGTCATTCCGGCAAGCTCTTCCCTCTTTTTCCCCCGGAAAGGTCCGCCGGATGCGGTTAAAATAATCTTTTCGATGCGTTCTTTCTTTTCCCCCTGCATGGATTGGAAAATTGCACTGTGTTCGCTGTCTACCGGCAGAATGGACACGCCGCACTGCTTCGCCAGCGGCATAATGATATGCCCCGCAGTCACCAGCGTCTCTTTATTGGCAAGGGCAATCGTCTTTTTCTGCTGTATCGCCGCAATCGTCGGTCTGATGCCAATCATGCCCACGATTGCCGTTACGAGCGCTTCCATATCCTCCATCGTGGATATTTCCAATAATCCTTCCATCCCGCTTACGATATGGACGTCCGTATCCGCAACCCTGTCCACCAAATCCGCCGCTGCCTTTTCGCTCCACATGGCGGCTTTTTTCGGATGAAACTCCCGAATCTGGGCTTCCATCAAGTCCACGTTGCTTCCCGCCGCCAATGCCACTACCTGTAAATCTGCATGGTTCCTGACAATCTCCAGGGTCTGTGTGCCGATTGACCCCGTAGAACCCAGTATCGCGATTTTTTTCATCTTAAAACCTGTCCCTTTCTTAGCCTGCGATGTCATCCTCTATGGGGCAATGAAAGACAATCCCAGAAAAATCAGCGGCGCCGCAACAATCACGCTGTCGAAACGGTCCATAATACCGCCGTGTCCGGGAATCAGCTTCCCATAATCTTTAATATCATTATCCCTTTTAATCGCAGACGCCGCCAGATCTCCTATCATGGAAACCAACGCGCCGACTGCCCCCAGGCACATCGCCAGTCCCCAGTGCAGCTGATACTGTTTTGCTGAAAAAGGATTAATGACATAATAAGTATATAATCCAAACAAAAGCGCTGCGCCGACGACGCCGCCTATCGCGCCTTCTACGGATTTCTTGGGACTTAATTTCGGCGTCATTTTATGCTTTCCAAATAGAACGCCCACACAATAGGCGCAGGTATCGCTCCCCCAGGAACACAAGAAAATCAGCGCCGACAAATAGATTCCATGACTCCATCCTTCCCGGATGATATATAAAAACGATAACAGTACCGGTGCATAAATCAGCTCAAAAAATGCCGCCATGACCTGCCCCGCCTTATAATCCGGGAACCGGAAAACATAGACAAACATAAAAATAAGCAGCGACAACACCGTAAAAGCAGTCAATATGACATAGACAATCGTCCTGTCATATGCTTCCATCTGACGCATTCCGATAAATAATCCGGCGTAATAAAGTAAAATCAGCACAATCCCCGTCCATTCCAGCCCGTTCATGCCGCCAGAAGATGCCGCGCTTTGCTTTTCATCCGCTTTCTGCGCTTTGCCACATACGCCGGTCGCCCGCGTCAATTCCAGATAAGCGACAACGGATATCAGGCATAATACAAGCGCCAGTACCCATCCGCCTGCCCATATCGTCCCAAAGGCAATCGCCACCAATACTATTCCACTGAGTAATCTCGTCCGAAACATTTTCAGATACCATGCCTTTCCTGTGCTCTTTCCTATGCTTTCACCATGCCGTATTTTCTGTCCCTCTTATTATATGAGACAATGGCTTTTTCCAATTCCTCTTTTGAGAAATCGGGCCATGCCAGCTCTGTAAAATAAAATTCCGTATAAGCAAGCTGCCATAAAAGGAAATTGGAAATCCGCATCTCGTTACAGGTCCGAATCAATAAATCCGGCTCCGGCAAATCATGCGTATCCAAGGCGTCCGCAAAAACCTGCTCCGTAATATCTTCTTTCTTCATGGAGCCATCCTCTACTTTTGCAGCCAGTTTCCTTGCCGCGCGCACAATTTCGTCCCTGCCGCCATAATTTAAGGCAATCTGGAAATGCAGGCCGGTATTTTCCTTCGTCGCCTCTTCCAGTTGGGCGATGCGCTCCTGGATATCCTCGTCCAGACCCGTTTTATCGCCGATAATTCGGACACACATGTTATTTTTTGCCGCCGTTTTCAGGCAGGTTTTCATATAATTGCGCAGAAGCTTCATCAGCGCATCTACTTCTTCTTTCGGTCTGTTCCAGTTTTCCGTGGAAAAAGCATACACTGTCAGATATTGTATCCCCATCTTATAGGCTTCCTCGCAGATAACCTCCACCGTCTTCGCGCCCTGCGTATGCCCGTAATTTCTCGGCATTCCTTTACTCTTTGCCCATCTGCCGTTTCCGTCCAGAATAATTGCCACATGATTTGGTATGTTTATGCCTTCTTCCATGCGTCCGCCTCCATTTTTCCCGCTATCATAATTCTGCACAATAGCGTAAAGGGGACAGCAGTACAACGACTCCCCGCAATCCCCTTACAATTCCTATGGACGATATCCTTATACCGTCATGATTTCCTTTGATTTCTCTTCTATGAGCTTATCCACATCTTTACTATATTTATCCGTTAGCTTCTGCAGCTTTTCTTCCAATTCCTTAATCTCGTCTTCCGAGACTTCGGCTTTTGCAAGTTTCTTCAAGGCATCCATACCGTCACGCCGCGCATTTCTGATGGCAACTTTATTCTCTTCGCCTTTTTTCTTGATATCCTTTACCAATTCCTTACGACGCTCTTCCGTCAGTTCTGGAAATACAAGGCGGATGACAACGCCGTCGTTGCTTGGCGTAATGCCCACGTCGGACATCATGATTGCCTTCTCAATTTCTTTAATCAGGCTCTTCTCCCAGGGCGCAATCTGAATCATCCGGGGGTCTGGTACGGTAATATTCCCGACCTGTTGAATCGGGGTCGGCGTCCCATAATAATCCACCTTAATCCTGTCCAGTACATGCGGATTCGCACGTCCCGCCCGAATCGTTCCCAAATCCGTCACAAGAAAATCATATGCCTTCTTCATCTTTTCATCATATGGTTTTAACCTATCATCCATTTCAATCTAATACCTTCCTCTCCCAAAATAACCCCTCATTAACTTTATCTGACCTTACTTGTCTGATACTGTCACTTTCGTCCCGTGAAACGGTCCTTTCAGCGCATTCACGATGCTATCCTTTTCATTCAGCCCGAATACCCACATGGGCATTTTATTGTCCCTTGCCAGAATAGACGCCGTCATATCCACCACCTGAAGGTTTTTCTCAATGACCTCGTCAATAGACACCTCGTCATACTTTTTCGCCTGGATGTTCGTTCTTGGGTCGTCATCATACACACCGTCTACCGCTTTAGCGAGCAGAATCACGTCTGCATCCACTTCCACCGCGCGCAGCACGACTCCCGTATCCGTTGAAAAATACGGATGCCCCGTACCGCCGGCAAAGAAAACGACCATATTCTTATGAAAGTATTTATTCGCCCTGTCCTTAGAAAACAGTTTGGTAAAAGAACCGCATTCAAAAGGCGTCAGTATACTGGTTCTCATACCGACAGAACGGAAAATCTCGGATACATAAATGCAATTCATGATGGTTGCCAGCATACCGATCTGATCCGCTTTGGTTCTGTCAATATTTTCACTGGAACGCCCGCGCCAAAAATTACCGCCGCCAATGACAACGCCCATCTGGATACCGTCATCTACAAGCTGCTTTACCTGCAGGGCGACTCCTTTTACGGTTTCTTCGTCAAATCCCGTTTTCTTATCCCCTGCCAAAGCTTCGCCGCTTAATTTCAAAAGAACACGCTGCATTTTCCACTCTCCCATGATTATGCCGTTTTATTATTTCTCTTTCTTTTTCTTGATTTCCTCGAAGAAAGAAGTAGGATTGACATCCGCATAGCACTGAGAACACATACCTTCGATTACCGCACCGTTGTTAATCTGTACAGATTTGGATTTGATATTACCCATAACAATCGCGGAAGTATCCAATACAACCGGTCCGTGTACGTCAATATCACCTTTTACCGCCCCGGCAATGACTGCGCTGTTGGCGGAAATATTACCGATTACGACAGAACTCTGTCCAATCTTCACACTGCCCTGGCTGCTGATTTCACCGTTGATTCTTGCGCCTTCTGCAAAAATTTCCGCTGCTTTGGAATTACCCTGGATAGCGCCTGTAATGTTTAATTTTCCAAGAACTTCAATATTTCCCGTAACGGTACCGATTAATTCCAAAGATCCCGCAGAAACAATATCACCTGTTATAGACATTCCTTCTGTTACGACTGCTGTTTCATCTGACATTACTGTTGGTTGATTATCCATTTTCTTTTCTTCTCCTTTTCTTTCCTCCGGCGCCTCGGTCTCTTCTACAACCGGCTCCTCTTTTATTTCTTCCGGCATTACTTCCTCCGGCAGTTTTTCATTTTCTTCTATCACTTCTTCATACACTCCTTCTGCTTCCGGCTCTTTGGGCAAAACAACCTCTTCTTCCGGTTCTGTTATCCCTTCTACAATACTTTCCGCTACGGCTTCTTCCTGCGGCATGGCTGCTTCTGTTTCAAACGCAAACGCCGCTGCAGCCGCTTCTTCTGTAACGGGTTGCTCCATAACTGGCTCTTCTAGCGCCGCTTCCGCCATCATGGCATCCAAAGACGCTTCTGGCGTCTCTGTCTGCGGCTCCTGCACCGGCAGCTCTTCCTCAAGCGCTTCCATCAACGGTAAATCCATCGCTTCGGGTTCTGTAACCGCTTCCGGTCCTATAACCGTTTCCGGTTCTGCAACTGCTTCCGGTTCCTCATCAAACAGACCGTTTTCTGCGCTGATTGCCTCTACCATATCCAGCATATCGCTCAATTCTTCCGAGGTAACCGGAGCGCCCTGCGCAGCGTCTTTTTTCTCTGACGTTCCTTCGCCGGCAAGCGCCGCCTCAAGCTCCTCTTCCGTCATCAGTTCATTTACAGCCTGGGATAAATCATCTTTTAAATCTGAGAAAAAACCCATTCTATAATCCTCCATTTCTTATTCATTACTGATATGTTGTATCGGTTCCGATTCATCCGTAATCGGAACGATTACGGTATTTTCCATTGCCTGAATCCGTTCAATCAGAATCGGCAAAGCTTGTACCGTAGTATTTTTATTTGACGCATCATGCATCAAAATAATACTTTCCTCATCTTTCGATAATTGTGCCAGGCAGTTGTACACGATGGCGTCCGTACTGATATAACTGTTAGAAGCGTCCCCGGACGAAACATTCCAGTCAAAATAAGTAATATCCTGCTCGTCCAGATAGGCGATCAAATCATGCATATCCACCTTACTGACCTCATTACTGCTTCCGCCCGGAAATCTGCAGAACCTGCACCACACGCCTGTCGTATTATAAAGAAATTCCTGCAGCTTCGTCAAATCCTGCGCATAACTTTCCACCGACTGATAGATTTCGCCATACTTATGACTGTA
>JAMPHJ010000135.1 GCA_023663465.1 Muribaculaceae bacterium
AATTGTATATTCTGTACAACTACACACTTCTATACTTTAGTTTCGCAATCGCTTAAAATAACAAACTGAGAGAAAGGTATGGTTATAGAGATGGTTAAAGTAAACGACAATTATTTAAAACTGCCCGGCAGTTATCTTTTTTCCACGATTGGCAAGAAGGTAAACGCATATGCGGCAGCAAATCCAGATAAGAAGATTATCAGACTAGGGATTGGCGATGTGACGCAGCCCTTGTCCCCTGCGGTAATTGGCGCATTGCATAAAGCGGTGGATGAGATGGCGGCGGCGGAAACTTTTCGCGGGTATGCGCCGGATTTAGGCTATGAATTTCTGCGGACTACGATTGCAGAAAATGATTACCGGGCGAGAGGGTGCGAGATTTCTGCTGATGAGATTTTTGTTTCCGACGGCGCAAAATGTGATTCCGGCAATATTCAGGAAATTTTCAGCGTGGATAATAAAATTGCGGTCTGCGATCCGGTATATCCGGTCTATGTGGATACGAACGTCATGGCGGGCAGAACGGGAGTTTATGACGAGAAAACGGGCAATTGGAGCGATGTGATTTATATGCCCTGTACGGCGGAAAATCATTTTGCGCCGCAGCTTCCGAAGGAAACGCCGGATTTGATTTATCTGTGTTTCCCGAATAATCCTACCGGTTCCACGATTAACAAAGCGCAGTTACAGGAATGGGTGGATTATGCGAATCGCAACGGCTGCATCATTATTTATGACGCGGCTTATGAAGCGTATATTTCTGAGGAAGACGTGCCCCATTCCATTTATGAGTGTGAAGGCGCCAGAACCTGTGCCATCGAGCTTCGTTCTTTTTCCAAAAATGCAGGCTTTACGGGCGTCCGTCTCGGATTTACAGTGATCCCGAAAGAATTGAAGGTACAGGATGTGTCGCTTCATGCGCTGTGGGCAAGACGTCACGGAACGAAATACAACGGCGCGCCTTATATCATTCAGCGGGCGGGAGAAGCGGTTTACAGCGAGGCAGGAAAGAAGGAAACCAAAGAGCTTGTCGCTTATTATATGAAGAATGCGGCGTATATTCTGGATGGGCTAAAGTCTGCGGGCTATACCGTATCCGGCGGTGTGAACGCCCCTTATATCTGGCTGAAAGCGCCGGATGGCATGACAAGCTGGGAATTTTTCGATTATCTGCTGGAAAATGCCAATGTAGTCGGCACGCCGGGCTCTGGATTCGGACCGAGCGGGGAAACTTATTTCAGATTAACTGCTTTCGGAAGTTATGAAAATACGGTAGAGGCGGTTGACCGCCTGAAAAAGTTATAGAAAACGATAAGAAGGCGGAGCAGACGGGAAACTGCTCTGCTTTTTTAGACTAATAGGAAATTGTGCAGGCAATTTTCTTGTAGGAGAGGAAGTTACAGATGACGGATGAACAGTTTGACGCAGCGATGGCGAAAATCCGGCAGGGGAATAAGGAAGGGCTTCAGGATATTTATGAGGCTTATGTCGGACTCATTTACGCGATTGTGAAAGACGTGCTGCAAAATAAGGAAAGCGCGGAAGATGTCACCAGTGATTTTTTCATCAAATTGTGGGACAAGGCGGACAGTTACCGGGCAGGAAACGGACATAAAACGTGGATGAGTACTGTCGCAAGAAATATGGCGATAGATTATCTGCGAAAATATCAGAAGGAAGCGGCAAGGGAATTTTTGGGAGATGCGGAGCCGGAAACCTTTTCAGGGCAGGGCGCAGGGCAGGAGAGTCCGGTGGAACAGGAAGTCCTTGCAGATGTGTCCGTGAAAGAAGCGCTAGCGGGGCTAAAAGAGAAAGAAAGACAGATAATCAATATGAAAATCCTAGGGGATATGACATTCCATGAGATTGCGGAAGTATTGCACATTCCCATCGGCACCGTAACATGGAGATATCAAAAAGCGGTGAAGAAGTTAAGGAGGTACGGTTTTGGAACGGGATTTTGAACAGGAATTTAAAAGATGGAAACAGAGCGAGACGCCGGATTTGTGGGGGCGGATTGAGGCAGGTCTGTCTGAGAAACCAATAAGAAAAACGGCATGGCATAAATGGGGAACCTTAGCGGCGGCATGTCTTGTGGCAGTGATTGTTTTTCCAACGCTTTCCTTTATGATGAAGCGAAGCGGGAATAAGAGCGGCGAAAGCAATATGATGACAGATTACAGTGCGGGCGAAGCGAATACGGCAGCGTTTGAAGATGGGACGGCTGCCGATGTAGGTGTAGGGAAAGTTGGTACAGCAGACGATAGGATAGCAAATGAGAAGGCGGAAGGAGTAACGTCGGACGGTATGACGTCGGATGAGGCGTCGGAAGGCATAGCGTCGGGCGGTATGATGAATGGATCGGCTGTAGAAAGCTTCGATGTTTCCGATGGATCAGATACCGTAGTTATTGATGAGCCGCAGGAAAGCGCAGGAATGGCGGATTTTGACGATAGCGTGGATGACAGTGTGGAAGACATCTATCGAAAAGAGGCGGCGGAAGCAGAAAGCAAAGGCACGGTCTTAGAAGGCCTGCTTGTGCGGATTGAGGAAAGCGGTTTATCCGGGGAAAAGACGGTATATACTGCGACTGTGCTGCAGGGTGATGAGTCTGCAACACTGACAAACGACGAAACAATAAAAATAATATGTAATTCCGATACGAAATATCTTTTTACCCAGAAGACGGGAGCTGATACATTATTAGAGGAAGGAAAGTGTTATACGATTTCCCTCTATCAAGACGGGGAAGAATGGATAGTTCTTCGTATTGATGTCGGATAAGAAAAAAACGGGAGGAATGGATATGCAGACAGATAATCAGAACAAAGGACTTCTTTTATTAAAAAAAGGGCAAAAGGGCATCATTCATGCTATTTTCAGCAGGTTTGGATTATTCTTGCTTCTACTTGCCTTACAAGTGTTATTTTTACTCAGTATTTTCCAATGGTTTAGAGAGTTTCTGCCTCATGTCGTGGGCGGGACGACGTTTTTGACATTTATCATCGTGGTGGCGCTGTTAAACAGCCGGATGGATGCCAGCGCGAAAATCACCTGGCTGATTGTGATTATGTTGCTGCCTGTATTCGGCGTGCTTTTGTTTATCTATGTCAAAAGCGATGTCGGGCATAGGGCATTGAAGCAGCGGATTCATGAAATCATCGTGGGAACGAAAGAGTGCATTCCTCAGTCCGAAGAGGTTATGCAGCGCTTGTCCGGGGAAAATGCGGGCGTGGCGTCTTTGGCACAGTATATGCATAGAAGCGGCTGCCATCCGGTATATGATAAGACGTCCGTGACTTATTTTCCGTTGGGGGAAAAGAAGTTTGAGGAAATGTTGAAGCAGTTAGAGATGGCGGAGCATTTCATTTTTATGGAATATTTTATCGTGGATGAGGGACTGATGTGGGGTAAGGTACTGGAAGTGCTTGCGAGAAAGGCGGCGCAGGGTGTAGATGTGCGTGTCATGTATGATGGCACTTGTGAGTTTGCGCTGCTGCCCCGGAATTATCCAAAACGCCTTAGGGCGCTTGGAATCAAATGTAAAGTGTTTGCGCCGGTAACCCCTTTTGTATCCACACATTATAATTACCGCGACCATAGAAAAATTCTGGTCATCGACGGACATACCGCCTTTAATGGGGGCGTTAATCTTGCCGACGAATACATCAATCAGAAAGTAAAATTCGGGCATTGGAAGGATACCGCCGTTATGTTGAAGGGGGAAGCGGTAAAGAGTTTTACGCTGATGTTTTTGCAGATGTGGGGGATTACGGAAAAAGAAGAAGAAATTATGCACTTTTTATCCTATTCTTCTCTGCCGGATATACAGGCGAAAGGGTATGTTATTCCTTACGGGGACTGCCCTCTGGACGATGACAGGCTGGGGGAACGGGTGTATATGGATATTCTGAACCGTTCCACGAAATATGTACATATCATGACGCCTTATCTGATTCTGGATGGGGAAATGGAAACGGCGCTGAAATTTGCTGCAGAAAGAGGCGTAGAAGTGGCGCTGATTTTGCCGGGGATTCCCGATAAGAGGCTTCCCTATGCGCTGGCAAAAACACATTATGCGTCGCTGTTGGAGTCCGGGGTGAAAATTTATGAGTATACGCCGGGATTCGTTCATGCCAAAGTCTGTGTCAGTGATTCCGGGGAGGCGGTAGTTGGAACGATTAATTTTGATTACCGCAGTTTGTACCATCATTTTGAATGTGCAACCTATCAGTATCAGACAGACAGCGTTTCTCAAATCGAAGAGGATTTCCAGGCGACGCTGGCTAAATGCAGACGGGTTACGCCGGAGACGGTGCGGAAAGAAAAATGGACGATGAAAGTCATGGGTTATCTGATGAAAGCCATCGCGCCGCTTTTGTAGAAAATTTTTGAAAAAAATGCCATAAAAACATGCGCCCCAATTCGTATCTTTTGTATCAGAGGCTACAAAGGATAGAAAGGGGAGGATTTTTATGAAAAAATTTCAGGGAAAACGGTTACAAAAGAGATGGCTGGGTTTGCTGCTTACGGCGGCAATGCTGACAGGCGCCCTTGGCGGATGTGGAAAAGCAGAGAGTGACAGCGCTCCGGCGGTGGACAATGCGGTAAAGGGCGGCACATCTGGCAATACAGGGGCTGCTAGCGACGCAGGAGAGAATTTTTATGAAGATGCAGGCGAATCTTCTTATGATGACGTGGAAACAGAGTCCGGGCAGTATACGGATGATGTAGTATCATCAGCGGATATGGACGATGCTTACAACTCATCAGCGGATGTGGTGTCAGGAGGATTTGCCAGAGCGGAAGAAAAAAGCATGGAATATACGCCTTACGACGAATATCCGTTGCCGGAGGAGTATTATGTATCACCGCCGGATACAGAAGAGTATAATGCTTTAGAAGAGCTGGGATTTATGGCGGCTTCCGTCAATCCGCTCTCGACTTTTTCAGCGGATGTGGACACGGCTTCTTATAGCAATCTGCGCAGGATGATAGAGGATGGTTATGGGTTAGAGGATATCCCGGAGGGCGCCGTCAGGATTGAGGAACTTTTGAATTATTTTCATTACGACTATGCGAAGCCGAAAAAGGGCGAACCTTTCGGAGTCACGACACAGATTGCAGATTGCCCGTGGAATGCGAATACCAAAATTGCCATGATTGGCTTAAAGACACAGGATATCGATTTTTCGGAAGCGCCGGCGTCCAATCTCGTATTTCTATTAGATGTTTCGGGTTCCATGTATTCAGAGGATAAACTGCCTCTCTTGCAGAAATCTTTTTCCATGCTGACAGAAAACCTGACGGCAAAAGACAGAGTATCGATTGTCACCTATGCGGGCGAGGACAGGGTGATTTTAGAAGGCGTACAGGGGACAGAGCAAAAAGAAATCATCGATGCGTTAGACGCACTGGAAGCGGGCGGTTCTACAGCCGGAAGCGCCGGTATTACCACGGCTTATGGCATTGCGGAAAAATATTTCATCAAAGGCGGAAATAACCGGATTATCCTGGCGACGGACGGGGATTTAAATGTGGGGCTGACGACGGAAGAAGAATTGGAGATGCTAATCAGTGAGAAGAAGGAGTCCGGCGTTTATTTATCCGTGCTTGGGTTTGGAACCGGCAATATTAAGGACAATAAAATGGAAATCCTTGCCGATAAGGGCAACGGAAACTATGCCTATATCGATTCGTTAAGCGAGGCAAAAAAAGTGCTGGTAGAGGAGCTGGGGGCAACCTTTGTAACTGTTGCAGAAGATGTAAAATTCCAGGTGGAGTTTAATCCCGATGTGATAGCAGGATACCGGCTTATCGGTTATGAAAACAGGCAGCTTGCGGAGCAGGATTTTGCAGACGATACGAAAGACGCAGGAGAAATCGGAGCAGGGCATAGTGTGACGGTTCTCTATGAAATCGTAACGACAGACGCGGCGACCACCTACGCAGGAACGAGCCTAAAGTATGCAGACAAGAAAAAACTTCCCGATGAAGAATGGTTTACCGTCAATATCAGATATAAAAAACCGAATACCTCTAAAAGCCTGTTGTCATCCTATCCCGTTGACAAAGCGGATTATAAGAAAGAAGCCAGCCAGGATATGCAGTTTGCAATGGCGGTTGCAGAGTTCGGGCTGGTAGTAAACGACAGCTCCTATAAGGGGGATGCGACGATGCGGACAGTCATCGACAGGCTCAAAGAGATTGATACCAAATCGGACGAATATAAAGACGAGTTCTGCTATCTGGTCAGAAGGCTGGAAAAGAATTAGGGAAAATTGTATTTTTTTTCGTACAATAAGTACAGCGGTTGCATTTTTCTGGCTGATATGATATACAATAAAAGAAGAAAATGCGTTGAAGGAGACTCGCTTTGCGGAAAACGACAGGAATACGGCGTCACCGACTGAGAGCGCTGTTTGTGGGAAACAAAGACTGGGAACACTCTGGAGCAGATTATCTGAACCATCTTTCCTATTGGATGCTAGGGTAATACGTTGCACGCGTTAAGTGTCAGAGTGGGCAGGGCGGTAAAACATCTTGGCAGAGATGGCGGCTTGTCAATGCGGGTGGTACCGCGGATATAGAAGAATATCCGTCCCGGAATACAGAAATGTGTTCCGGGACTTTTTGTCGTTATTGTGTGAAAAGTCCCGGAATCCAGAACAGAAAGGGGCAAGATGTAGATGAAAACAGAAACGGTTTACAGAGAAGTGACATTGAATCAGATTAGCGAAGCGGATATCGGTAAGGAATTAAAAGTGGCAGGATGGGTGGAAAACATTAGGGATCACGGCGGTGTCTCTTTTATCGATTTGCGCGATATGTACGGCGTGCTGCAGGTCGTCATGCGGGATACTTCCCTATTGGAAGGATTATCCAGGGAAATGTGTATCTCATTGGAAGGACTTGTAGAAAAAAGGGATGAAGAAACCTACAATCCGAAGATTCCTACCGGGACAATCGAATTGGAAGCGCATAAGGTCACAGTACTTGGCAAGGTGTATAAACAGCTTCCGTTTGAAATCATGACTTCTAAGGAAACAAGGGAAGATGTCCGGCTGAAATACCGGTATCTGGATTTGCGTAACAAAAAGGTGAAGGACAATATCATTTTCCGTTCCAGAGTGATACAGTTTCTGCGGGAAAAAATGATGGAATTGGGATTTCTGGAAATCCAGACGCCGATTTTATGCGCTTCTTCACCGGAAGGGGCGCGGGACTATATCGTGCCTTCCAGAAAATACAAAGGAAAATTCTATGCGCTGCCGCAGGCGCCGCAGCAGTATAAACAGCTTTTGATGGTGTCGGGCTTTGATAAATATTTTCAGATTGCACCCTGCTTTCGGGATGAGGACGCCAGGGCGGACCGGTCTC
>JAMPHJ010000136.1 GCA_023663465.1 Muribaculaceae bacterium
ATTTTTCTCTATTAATCACTGCAATAAACTTTTCTGTTTCCACTACACCTAATTTTTCTAAAAGACAGTTGATTCCTCTGTTCATAATTTCAATATCACCTGTCATTTAATCTTCCTCCAATCTTCTAATAAAATCTATGGGATTTAATATTTGAATCTCACTTGTATGATATTTTAGTAATCTGTTATCCGTAGTGAGAAAACAGTCACATGATGAATAAATCGCACATGCCACATGGTAAGCGTCTTTCATCTTAATTCCCGTTTTCATAATTTCTTCTGCTTTTGATTTTATCTCGCTATTTTTTTCAATGTCTATATATTCTGCGCTGTTTTTCTGTATAAATTCGTTAATCGCGATTCTTTTTGTTTCATATGGATTCTGACTGTTTTCATACTCCACCTCTTTTTTCTCTATTATATATTGTCATACCTAAATTTACAAGGTTCCGTGTATGAAAGTAAGAAAGAAAAGAAGGAAAAGAACGAAACAAAAAAGGTAAGAGAAACGGAAGAAGAACATGTAAAATGGCAAAAGCAGTAATAAACCTATAAAATAACATGCGATATTATAATAAATATGTTACAATAGTATAGATATCCCATCAGGAAAACAGAAAGGGGCGGGAAAATGCGGGAAATGGAGTTTAAGATGGAGCGTCCGGGTCTATTGAAGAAGGGCGATCACGTCACGGTGACGGAAGGAGTCTTGCCAAGTAATTATTACTATACCATTGACCCATCCCTTGCCATGTCGGGGAATTTTCCTTTCCGCGAGCGGATGCTGGAGCGGGAAGGGGAAGTGCTGGACGTGATTGAGAATGAGAGAGGGTTTTATGTAAAGGCGAGGTTTGAGTAAGAAGGAGGAAAATCATATGTTAAAAAAAGTTGCAACCGATAAGGCTCCGGCGGCAATCGGACCTTATTCCCAGGGAATTATTGTTGATAAGATGTTGTTTGCTTCCGGGCAGATTCCGATTGACCCGGCATCCGGGGAAATTACCGGCGAAAATATCACTGAGCAGGCCGATCAGGTCATGAAGAACGTGGGCGAAATTTTGAAAGCGGCAGGAACAGACTATGCGAACGTGGTCAAAACCACTTGTTTTCTTGCAGAAATGGCAGATTTTGCGGCATTTAATGCAGTTTATGAGAAATATTTTACAGAGAAACCGGCAAGGAGCTGCGTTGCCGTGAAACAGCTTCCCAAAGATGTGTTATGCGAAGTGGAAGTCATTGCCTATCTTGGTTAAATTTGTAAAAAATAGAGAACGGAAAGCAAAATAGAGAATGATGCATAACCTACGGAATTTTGCAGAAAATAACGAATAAAGACATTGATAAAAGCGAGGTTATGCAAATGGATTATGTAAATGCTTTCTGGGTAGGAGGACTCATTTGCGCCCTGGTGCAGATTTTGATGGAAAAAACCAAAATGATGCCGGGACGCATTATGGTGCTGTTAGTCTGTCTGGGCGCGGTCATCAGTGTATTCGGATGGTATGAGCCGTTTATGGAGTATGCGGGCGCGGGGGCAAGCGTGCCGCTTCTTGGATTCGGCAATATGTTGATGAAAGGCGTCAAAGAGGCGGTTGACCAGGACGGCTTTATCGGGCTGTTTAAGGGCGGTTTTACAAACGGAGCGGTCGGAAGCAGTGCGGCGCTTATCTTCGGTTATCTGGCAAGCCTTATTTTCAGACCGAAAATGAAAAAGTAATAAGTCTGTGGAATATCCGGCACAGGAGCAGAAACTGTGGCAGATTAATGGAAATGGAGCAGGGAAGAAGTGTCAATGGAGCTGATTGGCGCTTCTTTTTTTCTCAAATAAAAATCAAAAAATCAAGAAAAGTGAAGACATCCGGCAGGGATTTCCGTTTTATGATATGAGAACCTAAAAACCGGCGGGGGGGGTGAGACATATACATAAGGAAGAACAATTGACAGCGCTGATTGATTCTTACCAGAATCTTGTTTTTTCTATCTGCTATAAAATGACGGCAGACTATTTTGCAGCCGAGGATCTGGCACAGGATACCTTCCTTTCCGCATACGAGCATTTGAAAAGTTTTGACGGCAGCAACCCGAAAGCCTGGATCTGCAGAATTGCCACGAACAAATGCATCGATTATATGTCTCACACCGGAAGACGAAGCATTCCCGTACAAGACTGCTATCTGGAAGATGGCGCGAGGGCGGCGCCGGATACGGATACGCCGGAAAATATCTGCATGGAGCGGGAGGTAAAAGAAGGGCTGCTGGCAAACTGCAGCCGTCTGAAACCGCCCTATGACGAGATAGCCAAAGCCTATTATTATGATGAAATGGACGCAAAGGAAATTGCGGCAAGCCGCGGGCAGAAACTCAAGACAGTGCAGACCCAGATTTACAGGGCAAGAGCGATGCTGCGCAAAATCTACAGAAAGGAGAACAGCGCATGAACAATTATTTGTCGGATGAAGCATTAAAAGAGCTGATTGCCGCGACGGAAAAAGAACCGCTGCTGCACCCGCCGGGAGCGTTTAAAAACGATATTCTTGAGCAGATTCGCCGGAAGAAGAAACGCAGGAAAGACAGACAGTTGTTTTCCTATAGTATGAAGGTGATTGTGGCAGCGGCAGCGGCGCTGGGGATTCTGTTGATGATGCCGGATACGATGCGGCTAGAGGAACAAGGATATTCCGGCTGGCGGCAGCAGGATATGAGCCAATATATGCAGTCCTATGGAAAGCTGGAAAAAAATGAGGAAAACATCGCTGGAAAGAGCGATGGCGGAGGATTTTACGATTGGCTGAATAGGCAGATGGATGAATATTGTAACAGACTCAATACAGGATTGGATAGATTGATTAGAATGGAGGATTATGATGATGAGAAGGAAGAAAAATAGGTTTCTGCTTTTTTGGTGGTCTTTGATTCCCGGAGCGGGGCAGATGTATTTGGGATTTATGAAGATGGGAGTCAGTTTATTGGTAATGGGTGCGCTGGGTATGATGATTACGGGATGGCTGAAAATCGGGATTTTATCCTTTATCCCTATCGTTGTCTGGATTTACAGCTTTTTCCATGCAAACAATCTGGGCGGTTTAAGTGATGAGGAGTTCTATCAGGTGGAAGATGTTTATCTGTTCGGACTGGATGGGGATAATGCGGAAAACCTCAAAAATTCCCTGGTAGGAAAATATCGGAAAGCGGCTGCCCTGATACTTATTTTGCTGGGCATATCCATGTTATGGGATGTAGTCTGCGACATTTTGTATAAGATTCTGGGCAACGAGTTGTATAACAGGTATTTTCGTAATTTTGCGTGGGGTGTCGGCGATAACGTGCCGAGACTGATATTCGGGATTGTAGTAATCTGGTTTGGCTTGAAACTGATACAGGGGAAAAAAGAAGAGCTGGATTTGCTGGAACAAGAAGAAGATAAATATCACGAAAAAGAAACCGGATGGGCTACAGGCATAGGACAGCCGCCGGAAAACGTGCAGACGGCGGGCAATATGCAGGAAATGGACACAGCCAGTCAGACAGTGGAAAATATGCAGGAAATGGACACAGCCGGTCAGGCAGCAGAGAAAATGCAGGAAACAGGGCAAGGACAATAAACTGCGCGGCTGCAAAGTTCACAGGCTATGGAAAGGTATGGTTATATTAAGATGAAAGAAATAGAAAAAAAGGATGCTATTGACTTATGTAGTCAGGATGCGCAAAAAAGTTGTCGCACGCATAGGGTCGGAACAATAACCTGCGGACTGGCGTTGGTTCTCTATGGGATACTTTTCCTGGTCCGTATGGTTGCTCCCATCCTGGATTATAAAATGATTTTTGATTTGTGGCCCGTCATCCTAATCCTTCTGGGCATAGAAATTTTGGTGGGCACTACTCTGGAAAATCATGGGAAACAGAGATTTATATACGATTTTGCGTCCGTTCTTATCATTATTATGATGATGGCATTTTCCATGATAATGGCAGTGGCGGACCTAGGAATGCGGTACGGAGGAATTTATTGTGGCATATAAGGAAATACATGTAAGAAAGTCCCAGAACCGGAAAAGAATTGTTCTATGGGGGATGACGGTAGTTTTTTCTCTTATCTTATCTGGCTGCACCTGTAAGACGGAAGCGGGAAGGAAGGAAACTTATCAGGAAGCGTCCGTAGACGTTTTGAGCCACAATCCCGCATATGCCCAGGATTCTGAAGGCGGACAGGAATAGAGGCAGAGCAGATGGAAAACGAGCGGTTTATAACGCTTCGTAGGCAATTTCCCTTCTGTCCAGAAATTGTCTGATGGCGCTATCCCATAATTCGTCGATGGTTTTATCCATGACGAAAGTGTGAAAAGCAGTGGCAGTAATCAGGGTTAACGTCGTACCATCGTATTTTATCGTCAGTACAAGGGCTTTGAGCTGCCCTGACGTAGCGGCAGTATCGCCTTTTTTCAAAATAGAGGCAACATAGTCCGGCATGAGATGGAAGATGAATTTAAAAGAAAGCGGCGTCTTCGTTCCTTTAATAAGGGAATAGCAGATAGGACGCATCTGCTTCCAGGCGCTGAAATCATAGGGACGTATTTCTTTGTCTTCCCATTCTTCTGTCGTATAAAAATCCCGGTTCTGGTGTCCGTCTATCAGAAAAGTATTGTAAGTGCTTATAGAGGCTTCTTCCAGAAGGAAGGAATCAAATGCCTCGGAACCTAAGAGTTTTGACATGAAATGCTTGACATTCGTAATTTTTAATGCAATCATCGTGTGGAATCGTTCTCCTTATTTTATCTGTGATATTGTTTCCATCATATCAAAAAGGGGGAGGGTTTACAAGGGGATGAGGGAATGGTTTTATGAAAACCCCATATCCGTCCAAAACCTTTCCCCTTCTTTGCTTCCGATTTCCATTGTCCCATGATGCGCTTCCACAATCTGGCGTACCAGAAGAAGCCCCAGACCGTGACGGAGGTCTAAGCGCTCATCGGTACTTTCCATATAATGTGGTCTGTTTTTCAAATCTTTTAGTCTTTCCGCGGGAATACCAATCCCGTTATCCCGTACAATTATATGCAGTTTTGCGTCTATTATCTGCAGGGCAAGAACGATTGTACAGCCGCCGGGGTTAGAGTGTATACTATTTTGCACCAGATTATTGACGGCTCTTGTAAGGAGTTTAGCGTCGCCTTCTATCACGCAGTTTTCGGCAGCGGGAGCGATTTCCACTTCCAGGGAATAACAATCTGGCAAGCCGCTGTTTATCAGGTCTGTCGCATAGGAGCGCAGCAGTTTTGCAAGCCGGATAGTTTCTTTCTGTAGAGGCTGCATCTCATATTCCAGTTTCGATACCAGATTCAAATCCTGCACCAATTCCTTTATTTTACCGCTCTGACGGGATATTATTATCGCCTGTTCTTTTATCCGGTTGTCAGCATCTTTGTCATTCGCAATTCTTTCCGCATATCCCATAATCATGGACAGGGGCGTGCGGATATCGTGGGAGACGCCGCTAATCCAGTTTGCCCGCGAGGCATTCTGGCGGCTGATAATATGGGAAGCCTTGTTGAGACTTTCCGCGATTTCGGATAGTTCGCCGCTAAGCGTAAGTTCTATGCTTTTTCCTTTTGCCAGAGCTTCCATCGAAGAGATAATAGGTTCTGTATTTTTGCTGATTTTCGCTTTGGAATAAGAATAGGCGAGAAACAGAATCAGCAGGTCCGATAGGAGAATCCCCAGAAAAAAGAGCGGGAGTCTGCGAAAGACGTCAGTGGGGTAATAATTGCCGGTAATTTTCGTATAGCTCCCCTGGGGGTATCCTATCACCAAAAGCCCGTTTTCATCGCTTCGGACGAATACCGGATAATCTTTCAGATAGCCTTTGGAAAAGACTGCAACATCCCCAATGGTATATTTTGTAGGGATTTCTTCCGGTAAATTTATGCTCCAGTTGCAAGTGCCTTCTGCATTCAGATACATTGCCCATAAAGAGTTAGCGGTCAATAACTGCGCAGCTTCCTCCGGGATAGCGTCGATAGAGGAAGCGTCGGCAATTTTTTTCAGCATATTCTGCGGAGAGGCTGCTCCGAGATTTCGGGAAACAGCGTTATAAAATGTAAAAGCGAACGCAGCGGCGTCTAATAAGATAAGGACTAGAATCAGTCCGATAAAGGACAGTAAATATTTGGAAAGATATCTGCCAAACAGTTTCATAAGAATCGTCCTTTCGTTTTATTTTTCACTTTCTGACGTTTAATTTATAACCCAGCCCTTTCACGGTGATAAGGGATACAGGTTTGGAAGGGTTCGTTTCGATTTTTTCCCGTATGCGTCGGACATGGGCGTTTAGGCTGTTTTCATATCCGAAAGGATTATCGCCCCACAATGCTTCACATAAGGCGTCGATGCTTACGATTCTTCCCTCGCTGCGGGCTAACGTTTCCAACAGGGCGTGTTCTTTGGCGGTCAGGGGAATTATGTTTCCTTCCTTATACACTTCGGCGCGGGCGAAATCTATCGTGCAGCCTTCCAGCGTCAGTAACGGGGAATCCGCTTTATAACACCGCCGTAAAACCGCATAGATGCGCAGTAACAGTTCCTGCGGCAGAAAAGGTTTTATGACATAATCGTCAGCTCCAAGCCCTAAGCCCGCAAGTTTATCGGGGGCTTCTTCTTTTGCCGTCAGGAAGATAACCGGAATATCCGTAAAAGTCCGCAGTTCTTTCATTAGGGCAAAACCGTCCCCATCCGGCAGCATGACGTCAAGGATTGCCAAATCGGGACGCTTTTGCCTTGCCAGAATCAGCCCGTCGCTGACAGTTCCTGCCTCGATAATCTTTTCAAATCCATCGTCCGATAGAATATCCGTCACCAGTTTCCGCAGCTGCGGTTCATCATCGATTAATAGAATTTTTTTGGAATGTAAAAAGGTCTGTTCCATTCTCTGCATCATATTTATATCCATTCCTTTCGCTTCCCTCAGGCATAAAACGTTATAAAAATATTTCCTATTTCCAATCTTACGCCCTTCCATACAATAGTATAGCATATCAGAGCAGTTTGGATAGGTCTGCGGTTCAAAAGTAAGGAAAAAGTAAGGTGGGGGGAAAGTTAATGTCAAGAGCGGGGCGTATGATAAATACAAATAGGTGTTTGCAAAACTAAGATTTTGCAGCCGTCCGTTGTACAGAATATACAATCCAACGCAGGCACGCTCTCGCTACGGTTCA
>JAMPHJ010000137.1 GCA_023663465.1 Muribaculaceae bacterium
GCAGCAGGTCATTGCCATTCTGCCCGGCACGAAATATCCTTTCGGAAAATTCTTTGGCTTGAGTACCATCGCCGTGAACTGCACAGTCTTGCCTTCATATCTGCCAATATGATCCAGAGAATCCAGATACCAGATACCATAGCCTTCATTGTTCAGCTCTATGATTGGCGCTGCCAAATCATATGGCAAATCGTCTTCCATAATCTGATTGACTTCCCCATTCGCATCTTCAAAGACAATGTCCGCCTTCTGATTAATCGCCTTGACATTCCGCTTATAATTGCTTAAATCTTCCACGCCATCGCAGCGGTTAAAAATAATCAGCTCGGATTTACGCAGCATTTCCGCCAGCAGGGACTTCATATTGGTAAAATACATGGGAAACGTAGAAGCGTCAATCGTCGTAATCTGCTGCTCTATCGTCCAATGCCACGGCAGTTTCATCTTTTTATAATTCCACATACCGTTATATTCAATAATGATGCGCTCCGGCTTGTGCTTCTTTTCCAGCTCTATCAGATGGGCAGTATTGAACGCTTCTTCCTCGTCAATGACTTCTAATACCGTATTACTCTGTTTCAGAAGTCCTGCCTCGTACTCTATTTCGCCTTCCTCACACAAAATAAGCAGCGTAACTCCTTTGATTTGAAAATAAGGCTGCGCCAGTGTATAAGTAATAAATTCTGTCTTACCGCTTTCCAGAAAACCATTAATCACATATACCGGTTTCATGTTCCTATCCGCTCCTCTTTTTTCTCTTTCTACTTTCCCAGTTTTCCTCTACCGTTTAACTTTTCCTGTCTTTTCAAGCCTTTTCGTTCTTGCGACCTTTTTCTATCTTCTTAGCCCTTCCTCTTACTTATGAAACAACTCAGCAAGTTTTTCTTCCTGCAGTTTAGATCCAATCACGCAAATCTTACCCGTCACATCGGGCTGTCCTGTCCTGATATCGCACTCTCCCGGAACATAGTCGAAATAAACCCAGCTTCCGTCGCCGGCAGGAACCATCCCTTTTGCACGCAGTACGATGCCGTAGAGTTCTTCCTGTTCTAACTGCTGCAGCCGATGCTTTATTTCATCCTTTGTATAGGATATCGGCGTTTCCATCCCCCAGCTTGTGAAGATTTCATCCGCATGGTGGTGATGATGATGGTCATGCCCTTCGTGGTCATGGTCATGGTGATGCTCATGCCCTTCATGCTCATGCTCGTGGTGATATTCATGCTCTTCATGCTCATGCCCGTGATGATGTTCGTGCTCTTCATGCTCATGGTCGTGCTCGTGATGGTGTTCGTGCTCTTCATGCTCATGCTCGTGATGCTCGTGCTCCTCATGCTCATGCTCGTGGTGATGTTCGTGCTCCTCATGCTCGTGATGCTCATGATGATGATGCTCGTGCCCTTCATGTTCGTGCTCATGATGGTGATGGTGTTCTTCTTCCTCATGATGCGCCATGACTTCCGCCATAAGCTCCTTCGCCAAATCATCTGCGCCCTCAATGGTTTCCAGAATATTTTTACCGTCCAACGAATCCCAAGGCGTCGTAATAACGACAGCCTTCTGATTGTGCTCCCTAATCATTTCTACGCACGCCGCGATTTTTTCTTCACTCAGTTTATCCGTTCTGCTGAGAATAATCGTTCCCGCATGTTCTATCTGATTGATGAAAAACTCCCCAAAATTTTTCAGATACATTTTACATTTGCAGGCGTCTACTACCGCAACCGCACTGTTTAAAACGACTTCCGTATTCTGCATGGCTCCCTGTACCGCTTTCATGACATCGGAAAGTTTTCCTACGCCGGAAGGTTCAATTAAAACCCGCTCCGGTGTATACACGGACAGCACTTCTTTCAGGGAAGCCGCAAAATCCCCGACTAAGGAACAGCAGATGCAGCCGGAGTTCATTTCTTTAATCTCAATGCCAGCTTCTTTGAGAAATCCGCCGTCAATGCCAATTTCGCCAAACTCGTTCTCTATCAGAACCACTTTTGTGTCCGCCAGAGCCTCTTTTAACAGCTTCTTTATCAAGGTTGTTTTTCCGGCGCCAAGAAAGCCGGATACAATATCAATTTTTGTCATATAACCGCCTTACCTTTCTATAATTCTCTATTTTTTATCATTACTTAGTCTATTTTGCTCTTCTTTTTTTATTCTGTCAACTTTCCAAGTCCCTAATCCAGATTCAATTTTTTCTCCATCATATACCACGTCAGGAAATAGAAAATGACGCAGTAAATCAGACTGGATATCATTGTAAACTCCCAAGACGTATCCAGCAGGGCGGACGCATAGCCGTCATCGACTGCCTCCGCCATCAGCGTAAGCGCCACATAGTAAATCACCGTAAACATTCTCTGTATGAAATAAATCCCATAGTAAAATCCGAACGAGGCCAGCACTTTATGATTGGACGATAACTGTCCAAGGGAAACGCACGCCGTAATTTTAAGGATTCTGGCAAGCAATGCAAAAAAAGAAGCAAGTAACGTCATCACTACAGAAAAAGCAGTAATCCTATTTCCTCCATCAACAATCTCGGCATAATATTCATAACTTTTCGCTATGGTCTTTGCAACCTCCGACTGGGACGTAAGCAGGAAAGCAGCGGACAAATAAATAATCACGATATTTAGAATCACCCATACCGCGCTGACAACTGATTTGGCTATGATAATATGGTGTTTGTCTACCGGAAGCGTATGCAGCAGATAGCCTTCTTCCCCATAGACGGAAGTATAAAACCGGTAAATCAGATAAATCATCGTGGCAACCGCAATCACAAACATACTGAGGATATAGGTCAGAATAATAATACCGCCCGTCATATTCACCAGATAATTATCTGAATCAAAAAAAGATAATCTGACCGTGATATATGCCAATATCGCCATCAGGATTACAAACAAATCCATCGGCACTAACAGTTTCCAAGTTGCCTTCCACTCATATTTCATCAGTTTCCCTAACATGCAAACACCTCCCTGAAGAAACGGTCTATCGATTTTCCTTCCTGCTGCCGGATCTGCTGGGCAGGCGCCTGTAAGATGATGTTTCCATATTTGATAAAAACGACTTCATCTAAAATGCTTTCCACATCTGAAATCAGATGGGTGGAAAGAAGCACGGTGGCATTTCTGTTATAATTGCTGACAATGGTATGCAGGATATAATCTCTTGATGCCGGGTCTACGCCGGCAATCGGCTCATCTAAGACATACAAATCCGCATCCCGGCTCATAACCAGAATCAACTGCACCTTTTCCTTCGTTCCTTTGGATAGGTTTTTCAGCCGCTCGTTCGGCGGAATCTGTAATCTATGCAGCATATCGAAGGCTCTTTCCATCCTGAAATCGGGATAAAAATCCTGAAAATACTGTACCATTTCCAATACTTTCATACCTGGGTGAAGATAGGTCCGCTCCGGCAGATAAGAAATTCTATATTTGGTCTCAATCCCCGGTCTTTCTCCCGCAATCAGGATTTCCCCCGCGCTCGGTTTTAACAAATCGTTCATAATCTTAATCAGCGTTGTCTTGCCGCTTCCGTTGGGACCTAGCAGTCCGATAATCCGTCCTCTTTCCAGATTGAGGAAAATATGATTCAACGCTACTTTACCGCCATATGTCTTCGTAAGTCCCATACATTGCACGATTGGCGCCATGTTCTTCACCTTTCCTTTCTCATACCGTAATCCGATAAGACGCTTCAAAGCGCGCTCCCGGCTCTAAATGCTGTCCCCATTCCCGCTCTGACCACGTTCCCGTAAAATCAGCAGCATCGCATCTTCCATACCAAGGCTCGATACAGATAAAAGGCGCCCGTTTGCCAGGCGGCGACCAGACTCCGAAAAGCGGCGCATCAAAACTCATCGTCAGATAATGGGTTCCGTCCGGCTGCACCAGCGCGACTTGATGCGCCTGATGATGCTCTATTACCAAGGCATCTCCATCAAATAAATGCTCGGTAATCCACAAAGCGCCGTTTTCTAACGGATATTCTATCTTTTCTCCACTGACCAGACCATCTTTTATCAGGCTGGATATCACTTTATCCTTAGCATCAAACCATATCCGATAATCGGACTGCTTCGCGCCTTCCCGTATCGGACAGCAAAAAGCGGGATGACCCCCAATCGAAAAATCCAGCCTTTTCTCAGAAGGGTTTTTCACTTTCCATTTCACAATCACTTCATTATCCTGAAGCTCATACCCCAGCTCTAAGATAAATGCATACGGATATTTTTCAAGCGTCCCTTCATTGGATTCCAGGCGAAACCAAATTTCCCGATTGGTCTGGCTTTTTAGGGTAAATTCCATATCCCTTGCAAAACCGTGCTGACTCATCGGATACTTTTTATGTTCATGAACATACTCGCCGCCATGCAGCCCGCCTACCAAGGGAAATAAAACCGGCGACGTGCGCTTCCAGAACGCCGGATTTCCACTCCACATATACTCCATGCCCGTATCCGTCTTTTTTAAAGATTTTAACTCTGCTCCCATACTGTCAATCTGTATCGTAATCTGCGCATTTCCAATCTGAAATAGTGCCATAGTCCTCTCCTCTTCTCTTCTGCATCGCCGTTTACCGAATGCACAAATGCATGCTTTCCTCACTAACACTCATTATATCCTAAAATCCATACTTTTCCAAGTATTATCCCTGCGGATTCATGCAAAAGCATTCCTGGAAAACGATTACCGGCTCGGTTGTCAGGCTACAGCCTTTCCTTCAACTCATGCCCCATAAGCAGCGTATCCACATGATACCGATTCCTCGGCAACTGATGGGATACCATATCAAGCTGCATACCCAATTCTTCCACGGCACTGTGAAAAAAGCGTATCCGCAGCTCTTCTCCTATCTGCATCGACTTAGATACGCATAAAACCTCTGCATAAACGACAACTGCCTGATTTCTTTTATCAATCACAAACTGTCCGTCTTTTTGCAGATATCCTTCTATCAGGATAAAAAGCCCTTCCGGCAGACTGTGAGAGCTGCTATCCTCTGTCTTGACGTGCTCTGCATCGCCATTCTCTGTCTTGGGCACTGCACCGTCAGACCCTGCTTCATCATGCCCTGCCCAGTCATATGCTTTTTGCTCCCATAGCGGTTTTCCTTCCGCTATCTCTTCTTCCAGATAAACTGCCATCCCGAATTTCCATTCTGCGCCCAGCTTCTTATTTTGTTTTTCCCACTCCGCCACAAGCGCCTTAACTTCCGCAAACAGTCCGTTCACCGACTCCTGTACATTCTCATAGCACAATGCGCTCATGCCCGTCATACGGCGCAGAAATAAATCTGAATCTGCAGAGCACTCTACTTTTACCCCGTTGTCCAGAAGATATTGCAAAAAGTCGGCGCAGTTTTGCATATGGTATTCAAGTTTACATAACTTCTTTCCCTGCAAATCATAGACATTCAGATAATTGCGGTTGCCGCCGTTTCTTTCCAGCGCCGTCCGGCAATAGCCGATTCCATCCAATGAAAAAGCAGTTTTTTTGCCAAACCAGCTGGTATAGCAAAGTGAGTCATCTTCCACGATTAGCTTCCTGTTTCTGGCATTCATACACATCCATATCCCGGCGCCAAAAATCAGGGACAGAAAGACCCCCGGATAAGACCATCTTTCCTGTCCGGCGGACACACTGGGATACCATAGCATCAAAACACTCAGCACAATGCCAAGCAAAATTGTCCCAACTCCAATCCCCCAGGATACTTTCCCTTCACTTACCTTTATCCGTATCATATCCATAACCATACCCTTTTCTCAACGTGCGAATTTATGTGCCTAAGACATCTATGATGTCAGCGCAAATCCAATACATCTACGATGTCAGCACAAATTTGCGGTTGAAAGAATATAATTCTTTCACACTTTAATCCAATTCCTCAATTTCTGCATAAGCTTCCAGAATGACGGGAAGGGGCACGCTTGCTGTCTCGCCATCCATAGTTCCACCGGAAATCATGCCGATAAAATTTCCTTTCGCATCAAAAGTCCCCCCACCGGACATACCCGGCAGCGCCTGCCCGTAACCGTAAATCATATATTCCTCAAAAGCTTCGATATATTGCCACATATCCCCGATGCTTCCTTGGTGAAAAGATACAAGCTCTTCCGAATCCCCTTCCACGACCGCTCCCACCAGAAAAACGTCGTCTTTCGGCTGCATCTTTTCATATGCTTTCATATCCCAATGTACATATCGCATCTGTTCTAGGATTTCATAAGCAAATTCCCTGCAGTCTATCTCCAGAAAACCGATATCATAGTCTTTGGATATCCCCGCTACCGTTGCGGTTGCATAGACATTATCCGGGAAATGCACATAGCTTGCCTCACTATTCCAATATTCCAGTACATGCTTATTGGTGGCAATCACCATCCTATCCCCGGACATATCCCATATTATTCCACTGCCATAAGCATTCCCCATCTGAATCCGCACCACACAGTTTTTCACATTTTCATAAGCTTCCTCACAATTTTCTTCTTCCAGGATGGCGCTTTCCAGAAATCCCAGCGCTACCATTCCTTCATAGATATCCTGTTGTGTCACAGTCTGAATCAGATGCGGCGGCAGCTCTTTTGCCAAAGCTTCACAAGGCTTCGCCGCCATAAAACATCCTAAAACAAAAATGGGCAAAACTACCCAGGACAACCTATTTTGCCGCATAGAAATAACCATGCTCCTTCCTATCAAAGCCAATCTGCAAGTAAAAATCTCCCCATATAGGAGAGATTTCCACCTTTTTATGCAATCTAAGCAGAACGATAAGCCGGGTTATGTCGTGAATGGTCATCTATCTGGAATTACCGTTGCCGGTAATCTCTAGCGACCCACCTGAAAGCAGGCCGGGCAAGCCTGTCGCTTTCTGTCTGGTCTTGCTTCGGATGGGGTTTACACAGCCTTCTTTGTTACCAAAAAAGCGGTAGTCTCTTACACTGCCATTCCACCCTTACCTGATAGAATCTGTCAAAACAGCTTCTACCAAGAATGCGCTGCATTCTTCCCTGTCAGACGAACCATGCGTCCGCAGGGGGCGGTATCATTTCTGTTGCACTATCCTTGGAGTCGCCTCCACCGGACGTTATCC
>JAMPHJ010000138.1 GCA_023663465.1 Muribaculaceae bacterium
ACCTTATTTTTATGGATCATATGATGCCGGAAATAGACGGTGTGGAAACAACCCGTATCATTAGAAGGCTCCATCCAGAATATAACGACGTGCCGATTATCGCGTTGACTGCGAATGCAGTGGAAGGTACGAAGGAGCAATTCTGTCAGGAAGGCATGAATGACTTTGTGGCGAAACCTATCGAGCTGCGCATCTTAGTGTCCAAGGTAAGACAATGGCTGCCTATCGAGAAGATACAGAAGGTATATATGACCCAGAGCGGCGCTCCGAAGGCAGAAAATGTCAAGAGCATCGAGGTCGGCGATCTGGACGTGACGTTTGCCTTGAAGTTTCTGGGGAACGAAGAGTTGTTCTGGACGGTTTTGAAAACCTATTACCGCAGCATCAGCAAGAAGGCGAAGCTGATAAAATCGTTGGAAGAAGAGGAGGACTGGACCGGCTATACGATAGAAGTCCATGCCCTGAAAAGCTCTTCCAAACAGGTCGGAGCCATTTCCTTGTCCGATAAGGCAGCAGCCTTGGAAAAAGCGGGAAATGCAAGAGATTTAGCTTATATCCGGGATAATACGGATGAAATGATAGCGCAGTATCTGGAATATGTGGATGTTTTGAAGCCTTTCTTCGAGGAAGAAGAGGAAAAAGAGCACGAGAAAGAAGAAATCACCGTTCCTGATTTGCTGAAATATTTTACACAGATGCGGATTGCGCTGGAAGATTTGGATATGGACGAAATAGAAGAAATCGTGCAGGAAATGGAACAGTATGCTTATAAAAAAGACCAGAAAGAGCTGTTTGAGAGATTGAAGGAAGCGGTGGAAGAATTTGATGTGGACGGCTGCGAGACGATTCTTCAGAAATGGGAGAATTACTTGGCGGCGGATTTGTAAGTGTGGGCAGCCACGGAAGATAACGCTTGACAAAAACAGTGATGTTGCATATTCTGGTATAAAAGGATATATTATCCTGCATTCCGAAACGGAAGAACTATCATCCTTAAATAGTGTATGACCGCGGATAATTTCGTCTCTGGGATAAGGAGAGACAGGTTATCCGCTTTTCTTGGCGTGAAGAAGCGCCGGATGGGTGGCGTTTTGGAATGCGGGATTTTGCAAACCGAGCAAAGGAGCATGAAAGATTAATGGGACTTATCAGCCGTATACGGGAAGAGATAAAGGTCATAAAAGAGCGTGACCCGGCGATACATTCCGACATGGAAGTTTTTCTGTATCCCAGCTTCAAGGTCATGTTATATTATCGGCTTGCCCATAAGTTATATTTGAAAAAACATTATTTTTTAGCCAGATGGGTTTCCCAGAAAGGGGCGCGCAAGACGGGGATTGAGATTCATCCGGGCGCGCAGATTGGAAAAGGGTTTTTCATCGACCACGGAAACGGCGTGATTATCGGAGAAACCACGGTTATCGGCGATAATGTTACGCTCTATCAGGGCGTTACCTTAGGCGGAACGGGAAAGGAACATGGGAAAAGGCATCCTACCATCGGCAACAATGTCATGATTAGTACCGGAGCGAAAATACTGGGTTCTTTTACCATCGGCGACAATAGCAAGATAGGAGCGGGAAGCGTCGTTTTAAAAGAAGTGCCACCGGGCTCCACAGTCGTGGGCGTTCCGGGACGGGTCGTAAAAAGGGGAAAAGTATCCCTACCGCAGGAAGAAATGGACCATGTGCACCTGCCCGATCCGGTTATGGAAGATTTGGCAGTTTTGCAGCATGAAAACGAGGAACTGACGAATCGTCTCTTAGATTTGGAACGGGAAGTACGCAGGTTAAAAAACAGACAGGGGGAAATCACTTGAAAATCTATAATACATTATCTAAGAAAAAAGAAGAATTTACACCGATTCAGCCGGGAAAAGTCAGCATGTATGTATGCGGTCCCACCGTTTATAATCTGATTCATATTGGAAACGCAAGACCGATGATTGTTTTTGACACGGTCAGACGCTATATGGAATACCGCGGGTATGAAGTGAAGTATGTATCCAATTTTACGGATGTGGACGACAAAATCATCAAGAAGGCGAATGAAGAAGGCGTGGACGCTTCCGTTATTTCCGAGCGTTATATTGAAGAGTGTAAGAAAGACATGCAGGCCTTAAATGTAAAGGAAGCCACCGTTCATCCGAAGGCTACGGAAGAAATAGATGGTATGCTGGATATGATAAACGTTTTATTAGAAAAAGGAAACGCCTATGTGGCGCCGGATGGGACAGTGTACTTTAAGACGAGAAGTTTTAAGGAATACGGCAAGCTTTCCCATAAAAATCTGGAAGATTTGCAGGGCGGAAACCGTTCCCTGCTAGTGTCCGGGGAAGACCAGAAGGAAGATCCGCTGGATTTCGTGCTCTGGAAGCCCAAAAAAGAGGGCGAACCCTATTGGGAGGCGCCGTGGTGCCAGGGCAGACCGGGCTGGCATATCGAATGCTCTGTCATGAGTAAGAGATACTTAGGGGAGGAAATCGATATTCATGCGGGTGGCGAAGACCTGATTTTTCCCCATCATGAAAATGAGATTGCCCAGTCCGAGGCGGCGAATGGGAAGACTTTTGCGCGCTATTGGATGCACAATGGATTCTTAAATATCGACAATAAGAAGATGTCCAAATCCGCGGGCAATTTCTTTACGGTGCGGGATATCAGTGAGAAATACGATTTACAGATACTGCGCTTTTTCATGCTGTCCGCCCATTACAGAAGCCCGCTTAATTTCAGCGCAGAGCTGATGGAAGCGGCAAAAAACGGCTATGATAGAATCATCAACTGCGTTTCCAATCTGAACTTTTTAATGGATAAGGCGCAGAAGAGGCAGGATGGGGCGGATACGCTTTCCCAGCAGGAAGCCGACAAACTAAAAGAGGCAAAAGGCTTTATCAGACAGTTTGAAGACGCGATGGATGATGATTTCAATACGGCGGACGCCATTTCGGCTATTTTTGATTTGGTGAAATATACGAATACCCAGGCGACAGAACAAAGCAGCGGGGAATTTCTAAAGGGACTGAAAGACGAAATCTTGATGTTATCCGATATCTGCGGGCTGATTGTGGAAAAAGAAACGGAAATTTTAGATAGTGAAATCGAAAAACTGATTCAGGAAAGACAGGATGCCAGGAAAGCAAAAAACTTTGCAAGAGCGGACGAACTGCGGGATATGCTGTTAAAACAAGGTATCGTGTTAGAGGATACCCGCGAGGGCGTGAAATGGAAAAGAGTATAGGGATTCTGGAAGCGATTAAAGAAGAGTTTGACTGTAAAGAGGTGGATATCAGGACATATTCGCCTCTTACCCTTGCTTATATCGGGGATGCAATTTACGACTTGATTATCCGCACAGTAGTGGTAGAGCGGGCTAACCGGTCTGCGGCCAGGCTGCATAAAACCGTTATCCGTTACGTCAATGCGAAGACCCAGGCGCAGATGATTGCGCTGTTAGAAGAAGAGCTTACGCCGGAAGAAGCGGCAGTCTATCATCGCGGCAGGAATGCCAAGCCCTATACCACTGCCAAAAACGCTTCCATAGCGGATTATCACCAGGCGACCGGCTTAGAGGCGCTGCTTGGGTATCTGTATCTGCTTGGCAGGACGGACAGGCTGCTTGCGCTGATACATAGCGCGCTTACTAAAATGGGATGGGAGATATAAAAGGATATGGGATATACGGAATCAATGATTGAGGGACGAAATGCGGTGATTGAAGCGTTTCGCGCCGGAAAGACAATCGATAAACTTTTCCTACTGGATAACTGCCAGGACGGACCGATTATGACGATTAAGCGGGAGGCGAAGAAGCAGGACTGCATTGTTAAATATGTAACAAGGGAACGTCTGGACCAGATTTCCGAAACCGGCAGACATCAGGGGGTCATCGCCCAGGCATCCGCCTATGAATATGCGGATATCGGGGATATGCTTGAGAAGGCGAAGCAAAAAGGGGAGCCGCCCTTTCTTTTCCTGTTGGATAATATCGAAGACCCCCACAACTTAGGCGCCATTATCCGTACGGCGAATCTTGCTGGGGCGCACGGGGTCATTATCCCCAAAAACCGTGCCGTCGGTCTGACCGCAGTGGTTGCAAAGGCGTCTGCGGGGGCTTTAAACTATACGCCTGTAGCGAAAGTAACGAATCTAAAGAGGACAATAGAAGAATTGAAAAAGGAAGGTCTGTGGTTCGTCTGCGCTGATATGGACGGCACGCCCATGTATCAGATGGATTTAAAAGGACCTATCGGGCTTGTTATCGGCAGTGAGGGCGAAGGCGTGGGCAGACTGGTAAAAGAGGCATGTGATTTGACGGCTGCAATTCCCATGAAAGGGGATATTGATTCGCTGAATGCTTCCGTAGCTGCAGGGGTGCTGGCTTATGAGATTGTGAGGCAGAGGATGAATTGAGATTATATGAGGTTATAGGAGTTTTAGCAATCGTTTGTGCAGTTTGCCATAGATAGAAGGAAGGCATGAAAGAAAATGAGTAATAGGAAAAAAATAGGAGATGGCGCTGTAAAAGGAATTTTGGCATTGACAGTGTTTCTGGCAGCGGCAGCAGCTCTGAAAGTTTATTCTGGTTACTATGAGAAAAAAGTCGCAGAAGAGGAGGAAAGACAGCGGCTTGAGGAAATCGCCGCAAGAGGCGAAATGGCGCAGGTGCGTGTCGTAGAGCTGGAATCCGAGATTGCAGGCATGGCGGAAGATACGGAAATTCTACAGTTATTTATCGACGAAGCCGTAGCTGCAGCAAATGAAGTGCAGCACCGTAAGGAAATGGAAAGTGCGCCAGGCGATAGCATAGCGGTCATGTCGGATGCGGTTTCTGCGGATAGCGTTGTTATGGATAAGGTTTCTGTGAATAAGACTGTTACGGATATGGTTTCTGCGGATGGGACTGTTACAGATATTGCTTCTGGTGATGCGACCTTTTTCTATAATGAGGATGAGGAAGCGGATTGGCATAAGACCGTGGCGTTGGAAGAAGGAATGATAGAAGAAGCACCGGGAAACGAAGATGAGGGTGTGTCCGGGAACGACGGTATGGCATGGTACAGAAGTGTATCTGGGAATGATGGCATGACGTGGTACGGAGGTGTATCCGGTAATGACGGTATGGCGTGGTACGGAAGTGTATCTGGGAATAACGGCATGGCATGGTACGGAAATGTGTCCGGCAATGAGACGGTGTCTGGAAATGGAACCGTATCCGGGAATGATGGGAAAGATTCCTATATGACACTGGAAGAGCGGCAGGCGCTTAGGTCTTCCTATGAAGAGACGCAGGAAGTCAACCAGCAGGATAAAGAGACTATCGCTTGCAATCAATATGATTTTTCTGAGAAAAAGGTCGCATGTCTTGGCGACAGTATTACGGCAGCTTCCAATCTGGAAAAGGAAGAGAATTATGAGCAATACGCTTATCCCGCAAGGTTAAAAGAACTGCTTGGCTTTGAAGAAGTTTATAATCTGGGAATCGGCGGCTCTTCCATCGGAAGATACTGGTCAGAAGCTTTCGTAGACCGTTATGAGAACATTCCCGCCGATGTGGATATTATTCTGGTCATGGGAGGTACGAACGATGGGTTCTGCGTGTCGGATGCCGAGTTCGGCAGTCTGGATGAGCGGGCGCACAATACATTCTGCGGAGATTTGGATGAATTGATGCGCGGACTGCGGGAACATTACCCGGAGGCGGTTATTTTCTTTGCAACGCCGCCGGCAAATATATTACATGATTCCCTGATGGGGGAACAGGAATATCTGCTGCCCCAGAAAGCCTTTGCGGGTGTGATACGGACGCTGGCGCAGGAATATCAGTTTGAGCTGATTGATTTGTATAACGAGAATCTCTTAAACTCCCATGACGCCAATATTATTTCCAATTATATGCCAGACGGCGTGCATGGAAACCATGAAGGATACGAAATCCTTGCGGAGCATTTCGCAGCGCGGATTGTGCAGTATTATCGTGGGGAGTAGACAGTGCGGGAGGGCATGGCAGCGGCATGAAAGAAGATTATCAGCAGTATAGCGACGAGGAGCTTATGATACGTCTGCGGGACGGGGAAAGTGGAATCATGGATTTTATCATGGATAAGTACAAAAATCTTGTCAGAAGCAAGGCGAGGTCCATGTACATTCTCGGAGCGGACAATGATGATTTGATTCAGGAGGGCATGATAGGGCTTTTTAAGGCGGTGCGCGATTTTGACAGCGGCAGGGACGCAAGCTTTTTTACCTTTGCTGATTTGTGCATATCCAGACAGATGTATACGGCGGTGCAGGCGTCCAGACGGCAGAAACACATCCCTTTGAATACTTATATTTCCCTGTATGCGACCGCCAGGGAAAATCCCGGACAAAACGAGGAAGAAGCGGCGCTTGTCAATATGCTGGCACTGAAATCGGAGCAGAGTCCGGAAGAACTCTTGATTGATAAGGAAAACGTCGCACGTTTAGAAGGGATTATCGAAAAGGAATTGAGCAGTTTTGAAAAGCAGGTTCTGGATCTTTACCTGACAGGTATGCGCTATACGCAGATTGCCAAAGTGCTCGGCAGGGATGAAAAATCGACGGATAATGCCCTGCAGCGCATCAAAAATAAATTAAAAAAGGCAATTTACGCATAGTCTTGACAAAGTAAAGAAGCCTGTGATACAATACACTTCGGTAAATGATTCCGCCTTGCGGAATTGTTTATTGTTAGTCAGCTGCTGTAGCACAGTCGGTAGTGCGTCGCATTGGTAGGGAAGCAGTCAGCAGTTCAAAAACAGGTTCAGATATGCTGCCGTAG
>JAMPHJ010000139.1 GCA_023663465.1 Muribaculaceae bacterium
CAGTTATTTCCCTGCATATTCTGGACCACATTGCTGACAATCCTTGCCTTGCATCCACATTTTCCAGATTTACATTTCGCCATAAGCCATTTACCCTTCTTTTTTAGTTATTTTACCTTATAATATGTTATTTTTTCTTATCATGTGCCATATAATTATAGGAAAAAGAAATATCATGGGGAATAGTGTGAAAAATAAATTTTTCACACATGTTTACATGTGTTACGCAACATTTGTGCTGACATCGCAGATGTCTTGGGCACACAAATTCGCAGACTACGAAAGGAGCATGGTTATTCTTATGGGAAATGTATATGCGGTTGATACGGAACAAAATCTGATTTTATACAGTACCAGAAATTATATCTGTCTAAGAACCTCTGTCGGGGAAAATCTGACCAGACCCATCATTCTTTGCAATGATTACGCCTCTGACCTTTCCGATATTGTCTACAACAACACCATTTACTACGCTTATCAGAACACAAACCGGGATATCATACTGCGAAGCGTTATCGAGCGGGACGATTTATATAAAATAAGCAGCCGTAGTACACCCGACTGTTTTTACCCGCAAATCGCGGCAATCGGACAGACGCTGCTACTATTCTATTTCGTCAAAAACCCGGTTGATAACAGCTATTGTCTGCGGTCACTCCTTCCGCTTGCTCCCACGCAGAAACTGTTACTGCCAGAAACGCTTTTTTCATCCCAGCCGGCGCCCTCCGCTTCCGGCGAAGCGGTATTTACCTCACCGCCCGAACTTCACATTCTATCTGTCGGCGCAAAGCTCCTCGTATGGCTTTCCCACGATACGGAAGAATTTATTTTTTCCATCAATGAATCGCTCCAATGCGACAAGCTGATACCGGAGCATTCCATCCCACTTGAAGAGCTTGCCCAATGTAAAGAAGAAAACCGCCAAAACTTAGGAATGCTTTCCCTTGCGCAGACGGAACTGGACAAAAGCAAGGCGCTCCTTACGGAAACGAAAAACCAAATCGCCAGGCTGCAGTCCGATATTTCCAACCGCGACCAGCTAATCCAGAGTATCCGCAGCCAATATGAAGAACTGATGGACACCGCCATGAAATACCGCGAGGAAGCGGTGAAATGGCATAATAAATTTTATGGGAAATAAATCCTGCATGACAGACGGATTAACCATCATCCCACACAAAAAACGGCGTCCCACGCCCAGAACCGATGCCGCTTTACCCAAAACATCTTCCTCTGCGAATGCCGCCGTTTTTCGTGAAATACAGGAATAATATGTAGGTGCAGACTAACCGCTGCGGAAAAAAATTCCATCCGCTGCGGTTAGTTCATGCTAACTACATTCTAGGATACCACTCCCTTCCTTCCATGTCAACAAGAAAATCGCCTACTCCACCTTCTGAACCGGAACCCATATCTCCGCATAATAATTTTCGTCATCAGTCCCCTTAGGATATTTGTCCGGCGCATCATACATTTCCACCGAATATTCCGCCGCAAACTCGTATCCATGAAGGGCAGGAAGCCATTCCGAAAATATCTTTTCATTCACACCCTGCAATGACTGCGGAAGCGCACCCCTGCAGGGGAAAACCGCCCAGGTTAATGCGGGAATGGTTTTGACTTTAACCCCCTCTGGAATGTCCTTTGCGGGATTATAAACATCTGCAATCAGATACTCAAAACGCTCGCCGCCCCGTTGCGTATCGCTGTTAATCCCAGCCATCCCGCAGATTCCAAACATTCCACAGACCATTTCTCTGTTTCCTGATGCATAATGCTCCTCCCAGAAGGCAGGAATGTCCTGTTTCGCATTCTGGCAGCTAAATTCCTTTGACACCGCCAGCACCGTAAAAGCCTCTTTTTTCGTAATCCTGTAATCCATAGCATAACCACCTTTCAACGATATCGTTAATTTCAGCGGTGCGAAAGCCTTGAGCATGGTCTTATCCTTTCGCACAATGGAAGGTGAATGTCCATGAAAACGGGTAAAAGCCTTGGTAAAGCTGTCCGGGGAATCGTATCCGTATTTCATTGCAAGCTCCATAACCGTACTATCTTCCGCCAGCAGCTCCTGCCCTGCAAGCGCAAGTCTGCGGTTTCTGATATATTCTGTTATCGAATATCCGCACAAGATACTAAATCCCTTATGAAAATAAAATGGGGACACATGGACATGGTCTGCTACATCATACATGGTAATATCCTCTGTTATATGCTTTTCCACATAACTGACCGCCTCCCTGATTACTTCCATCCATTCCATATTGATTAGCCCTCCTTCGCTGTAGTTACAGTATACTATCTGCAATTCCATGCGTCCCGACATTGCTTGCCTTCTTTTGTCTACCAGTTAGAAGTCCCATTATATTTCCTATATAAGAAAAAGGCTACAGCCGTTACTGCCATAGCCTTTTGAAGAAATATCGTCCTTTAACGCCGCTCCAACGCCCCTGCGATATCTTCCTTCATCGCGAGCACTGCTGCCCTGGAAGCCTCGCCGAAATGCTCTGCGCCGTACTTTGCATACGCTTCCTGCTGATAAGCGGCGATGATGCCTCTGGAAGAATTTACAATCGCGCCCAGTCCGTCTTCGTTGAAAAAATGCACCAAATCGGCGCCTTTTCCGCCCTGCGCGCCGTATCCGGGTACAAGAATAAATGCTTTCGGCATAATCTTACGCAGCGCCTTCCCCTGCTCCGGGTAAGTCGCGCCTACGACCGCTCCGACATAGCTATAATCTTCCCCCATACAGGTCTCGCCCCATTCTGCGACCTTTTTCCCGACGATTTCATAAAGAGGTCTGTCCACACCGGTATCTTCCGCTTCCCTGACAAGCCGGTCCTGAAATTCCCCGCTGCTTGGATTGGAAGTCTTGACCAATACGAAAATGCCTTTCTTCTCTTCCTGACAGATTTTGATAAAAGGCTTCACGCCGTCGGAACCAAGATAGGGATTTACCGTAACAAAATCCTCATCAAAGCCCCTGCAAAGCTTACTTCCCACCTGGACGCTTCCCAGATGCCCTACCGCGTAAGCCTCCGAAGTGGAACCGATATCCCCACGCTTCACGTCCCCAATAACAACCAGACCTTTTTCCTTACAATATTCTACCGTTCTCTGAAAAACAACCAGCCCCTCGATGCCAAACTGCTCGTACATGGCTATCTGAGGTTTGACCGCCGGAATCAAATCGTATAGGTTGTCGATGATTTCCTTGTTAAACAGCCAGACTGCCTCTGCGGCGCCTTTCATGGTCTCGCCATATTCCGCATAAGCCTGTTTCTGCAAATGCTCCGGCACATATTTTAGCATCGGATCCAGCCCTGCCACGATTGGCGCGCCGGTCTTTTTGATATTACGGATTAACGCATTAATCATAACGGTTTTTACTCCTTTTCATAAAGTTTTCCCTTTCAAATCCTGCAATACATACTGATTCTCAATAAACTCTTCAAACTGCTCTCTTGCCACCCACTGATACTCGCCGTACTCTTCCGCCAGAACGATATTACGTTCCTCTTCTTCTGAAATAGAACAGATATAGGCAATGCCGATACAATGCGTTTCGCCGATGAGATTGGACCAGGTATACTCTATTTTCTCGATTTTGCCATCAATGGATAATATCTCATGAATGGCGTGAAGCACTGCATCGTCGGGAGACTCCCCATGATTTACTTCCGCATCGACAAACTCCCATACAAAAGGCTCCGGAATATGGTCGTCCACCCACCTTTTCACCAACAGATACCTGCCGTCCCTTTTAATAATTCCTTTTACACGCACAAAAGTATTTTCCATCTTAATAACCCTGCTCCTTCCTAAATCAATTTTATCTCGTCTTTAAAAAACGGTATTCCCGCTGTGCCTGGGCGTCGTCGGGATAAGATTTCAGATAATTACTCATCAATGCCGCCGCCGTCTTATAATCTTCCATATATTCATAGGCAACAATCTCATTAAATTTCAGAGACTGCATAATCCCGTTCCCCTCGATATTCATCGCTGTCTGAAAAGCCAGCAGCGCCAGGTCGTATTCCCCCATCTGCATCCGGCACAAGCCAAGCTGATTATACACTTCCGCATGGGTCTGGTCATTCAGCGTATAGTCATTATAGATACTGGCCGCATAATTATAATCGCCCAGCGCCTCATAAGTCCTGCCCAGATATAAGGTTGCCTCGGCGTCTGAGGAAATTTTCACACGCAGCAGACTGTTTCTGGCATTCTCATAGTCTTCCAGATAATAATAAATGCGCCCCATATTATAATCCGATATGGTTTTCTCCTGGTCGGCTATCGCCTGTTGTAAATATTCCCTTCCTACATCTTTATAACCGTTATCTATTAAAACCTGATAAATCTGAATCAGCCGGTCGTAATCCTGCGTATCCAATGCAAGAGTCGTATCAAAATCCGCTTTTGCCCCTTCATAATCGCCATTGTACAACCGCACGCAGCCCCGCAGATAATACGCTTCCTTATCCTTGGGACGAAGCGCAAGGATTGCATCATAGACCGCGATTGCATCTTCCTGCCGCCCGTTCTTATAATAAGCCGTCGCCAGATAATAATTGATATCATAATCAATTTCCTTCGGACTCCCGCCGCTTAACTGCAGCGCCTTTTCCAGATAGGCTATGGCGTCCTCATATTGTGACAATCCCATATAAGCCAGCCCCATACCGCGGCAGACCAGTCTCTCATCTTCATCGTTTTCCAGCGCGTCCTTAAAATAGCGCAGCGCATCTTCATATTCGAGATTCTGCACCGCTTCCATGCCGCTGCTTAAATTGTCCGGTTTCTCCGTGGCGCCGCATCCCGTGCCTATCAGCATCAGAACCGCGCCGATTGCAAGTGCCTTTTTTATCTTCATCCGCTGTGCCCCAACCTAACTTTTCAATAATTCTATAACATTGTAACATAAACGGGGGCGCAAGCCAATCATAAAAATTGGGAAATCCATTTTCCGTGGGACAAAGCAAAACTCTAAAAACCTGTTGTAACTTGTTCTTTAACCATTTTCTCTTTTCCTCTTTACCACAAAGAATATGCCAATCCCTATAATAAACACTACTATGCCGCTCACTGCAAACCACCATAGGCTCCACGGCTGTCCGGTCCTGGGACTTATTTCGCTATCCGCTGTGTCCCCGGATTCCAGCGTTTCTGCCGGCGCACTGGCGGATATATCCTCGCCGCTTTCTTCCTCTGCACGAATTACATCCCCACCAATTCTGCCATCTGCGCCCTTAATGAAAGGTTCACTGCCTTCTATGGCATTACCGCTTTGCTGCATATTTTCCTGCCTTGATTCATTTCCCTGTTTTGTGGTATCTGTTTTCGGTTTTACTCCCGTGGTTTCGACAGGTGTAGGCGCAGCAGTATTTGTGGACGACGTTTCCAGGATATTATTTATACTTTCCTGATTATTGTTATTTCCCTGCCCATTGTTCCCATTGCCGTTATTGCCAGAACCATTGTTACCCCCACTGCCTGAAGGCTGTTTCTCTATTTTTTCCGTCCACACATAACCGCAGACAGTACATTTATAGATCCGAATGCCTGTTTCCGTTTCTGTTGGCGGCTTCGTCACGGTTCCGCTATCTTTCGTATGGGCAGCGACGTCTGACCTTTCATCACAGTTACTGTTACTGCATTCATGCCAATGTTGTGTTTCATCCGACTTCCACTCCGTCCCGTAATGATGCCCCATATTTACCGTAACCGTAGTAGTATTGCCTGCCTTATCCTTTGCCTCGATCGTCTGTACGCCGGACGCAATGTCCAGAGTCAAACCCAGTTCTTTATCGCCATCCTGCAGGTCTGCTTTTTTACCATTTATCGTTACAGATTCCAGATTTTCATCCTTGACCGTCACAATCTGCTGCTCACAGTAAGCCATGTCATTGATAACGCCAGTAATAGACGGCGCCGTTCCATCAAAGACCATGCCGTCAGAGGAAAGATAGGTCATGTTCCCCTGATTATCCGTAATCTTTGCATACACCGCACATGATTTATCTTCACTGATATTGAATGCCACAGTATCCCCGTCCACATTTTTCCATTCTGTCGTTAGCGCTTTGACTTGCTTCTCCGACATTCCGCTGTCCGATATGTAATAGGCTATCGACTTCACGCCAGATTCCTGATCTGCGGCAGTGATTGTCACTTTCTCTGTATTCTTAAAAAACAGACCGAACGTAACCGTATTCAAAAAGCTGTTCCATTTACTTGTACGGATACTGATTTCCCCTGTCGGCGCACCAGAATCTTTCAAAACCTTTCCGTATTCATGCTTACATAGTTCGCATATGGCTTTTTCCGTATAAGTCGCAGCGCCGCCGGAGCAATCCTCTGTTTTAGCAGAACCGCAGGCTGAACAGGTCAGCGTGTGGGTATCATCTTCGTTGGATTTAGCATTGTTTTCATCATAGGTGCAGTCCTCTGCCACGCTATAGCCACAGGCGAGGCAGGTCATGGTATGCGTTTCTGTGCCGTTATTGTGCTGATACTGTGCTACACCATCGGCATTATGCTTACATTCCCGCACCGTGACATTCTGAATGATAGACCACGGATTGTTACCATCCAGTGAATCCAGCCCTTCGGTGACAGGAGTATCGCCCTGATAGTAAGCGTAGTGAGTACCAGCCTGCTGACCGTAGTTTGTCA
>JAMPHJ010000013.1 GCA_023663465.1 Muribaculaceae bacterium
CAACGGAACATTTTGTGCAATCTGCCCTTCTCATAAACTAAAAGAGCCTTTTGACACCTGAATCCTAATTTCCAACAAGAAAATCACTCCCCGATTATCTTGCCACACTTTCCCGGTAAGCGTCTTTCATTTTTTCCGTAAGCGTTTCTATCTCGTCGTAATACGCCGCATTGCCTGCCGTAATACTGCCCTCTTCCTTGTATACCCGCAGGGTGAAAAGCATCCTGTTTTCCTCTGTGGCGTCAAACGCCTCTGTGGCGCGTTCGATATTTCGCTCCACCTGCATCGAGACTTCATGCAGCTCCGGGTGATCTGCAATGTAGTTTACATAATCTCTGTTATTATCCCGCAGCCGCTGCGCCGTCAGAAACTGCTCCAGACTATCCCTGCTGCCGTTTATCTGATACGCCTCCAGAAATTCCGCCTGGGCGCGCTCAAACAAAAACAGTCTGGCATGAATCACTCCCAGATTGTGAAGTATCCTGCCCCGCAATTCCTTTTCTTCTACAGGCAGTCTGGCAAGCAGTTCGCTATAGCGCTCTATCGCCGCACTGTAGCGTTTATTCTGTAACAGATAGTCCGCTTTTGCCTTTTGTTTCTCATAAGGGTTTAGTCCCGCGCTGCTTTTGACAATCGCCTCCACACGCATAATTTCTTCGGACGGATAGAGCCCCGCATATTCCAGAATCCTGCTCACAAAGGCGTGGGCAGAGCCTTTCTGGTTCATCAGGGCATACAGCGCATGGGCAAGTTCCGAAAGCCCGCACTGCTCGTCCAGAAAACGTACCAGCTTCTCACTGACGATATCGTTATCCAGCAGTTCGGCATTCTCTACCAGACAATAGCAAATTTCTTCCAGAGAATACACATTCACATAAATTTTTTCAAAAAAATAGGGAATTTTTGCATAGTTTCCCGTTCCCAATATCATTTGACCCATACGCTTGCCATATCCTTATCTTAGGTTACTTCAAACTGTTTCTTCCACACCTTGCCTGTAGACGGAAACAGTTCCCCAAATCCCAAATCCGTGACTGTCACTTCCGCGCATTCTACGGAAAGCAGTCTCATATCCATGCCATATCTGCTAAAGGCGCCTTCCCGCACAGGAGCATCTTCCAGCGTGATTTCCCGAAGCTTTGCGCTTTTGCCTGTAAGCGGCGTAATCAGGAAAGAAATAGCATTCTCTTCCCCCGGCAGAAGGATTTCCCATTCTTTATGCGCCTCGTACCAGTTTTCGCCCGCATCTAACAGGGCATAATAAGATTCTTTCCCACGCTTATATACATTCATTCCGATATTGGACTTTAATTTATCCGCTCCCAGAAAAATATGGGCTTTTCCCATCTCGGAAGGTTCTATCCGCTCTAGCAGCCCGTAACAGGCGCCCTTGCCGAACAGGTTGTTGCCCTGAAAGACCCGGCGGTTCCTGCATAAGAAACGCTGGGATTCCTGCGCCCAGCCATCCCGAAATCCTGCCCCCAACAGATACGCCGCAGAAATGATTCTGCCGTCGCACTGTTTCTGCAGAATCGTAAGCAGTTTCTCATCGGCAAGCCGGTAACTGTCCCGCTTGATTTCCTCATCTTCCTGCTCACCGGCAATGACAAATGCCGGATATACCTGCTCTTCAATCAAAACTACGATGGGCGTCGTCTTCTTATTGCACTCCATCCGGTAAGTTTTCAGCCGCATCCCGTCATGTTCACAGGCAAGCGCCTGATAATGCCACAACTCCTGGGGCTGATGCAGCACAAAATAATAGAAACTTTCCGTATGGCTCTGAAAGGAAATCGCGGAAGTTTTCAGATGCAAATTCGCCGCCGCCCTCGTCAGCGCTTCTATCATCCCATCGTCCAGACTATCTACCGTAAACATCAATGCCGCAATATTTTCCGGGGACGTTATGAAATTCAGCAGCGAAAGGCTTCTTTTGATAAACAGTGTCAGCAGCGCCACACAGTCAAATTCTTCCTCTTCTATTGTAATCGTTTCTCCTTTTCTTGCAAGCTCTACCAGATTCGTGATAAGGCTGCCCTCTTCCTCCTGCTGGCATTTTAGGGCATCTTTTCCATAAAGCCATTGGTTCGTCCCCTTGCGTTTCCACAATACCGTGGGAATATTGTACTGCTTCGTCCCAATGACGGTGGCTGCGCTTTCCACGCTTTCCCTGCCGTTTCCTTCATAGACACAATAACTAATCTGCGAAAAATCGTTTCCCAGATCATACCCGGCAAGGACACTGCCTTTTTCTATTTTTCCTTCCTCTTTCCTCTCAAAGAACATAGCCCACCTCTTTGAAAATTCCCACGCTGCACCTTCGTCTGCGCGCTATTTTGCCACTATTGCGGACTAAACAGTTTTTCAACAATAAAATCCTTCTTATAATATTCCTCTAACAATGCATCGACTGTATCATAGTCCTGCAGCGTCCGCCCAATCATGATATCGTTAATCATATGAAATCTGCTGTTCTCATGTTCGATGCTGCCTGCATCGTTTATGCCCGCCGTGCCGCTCTGTGTCACTTTTTCTACGCCGTCTTCCATCTCCGTAATATAGTATTGCAGCTTTTCCCCAAAAAACAGGATAAAGTCTTTCACGCAGATTCCGGCAAAGACATCCCGCATCTTTTCCTCACAATACTCCGCTTCCCCGCCATCTTCCCGCAGGATTTTATAATGAATGACAACCCGTCTCCCCTCTCTGGCGCGATACTCTAAGATGGTCTTATCCTGTAACATATCGACTGCCGGCAGATAATCCTGATAGGTTTTAAACAGAGGCAGTATGATTTCCCGGTTTAATAATTCCCCTAAAAACTCCCGGATAGGCGCTTTGATTTCTTCCGTGACATCCTTTGGATTCTCTGCGTAATATTGCAGATACGCCAGTTTACAGACAAGCGGCAGTTCTGCTTTCTCCCGATAGAGCCTGAAAATGCTCTGGATAAGAAAAGGCTCCGTAATTTTTTCCTTAATTACATAGTCGTAAGCGCACTGTGAAAGAAAGGCGGATATCACGTCCTCTTTGCCGCCGGCACGCAGATAGGCGCCGAAAATTTCCATCTTTTCCCCGATGTATGCCCCGGTATAAAGCATTTGTACGATAATCCGTTCAGCAAGTTCATAACTATCCACTCCGAAAGAAACCGCCGCTTTCCAGATATCCCGCATATCCTTGATGCTGCCGTTAAAATGCCCAATCAGATAACTTAGAATCGTATCGTCATATTTTCCTTTTTTCAGTACCGTATGAGCGATGCCTAGTAATAGCAAATCTTCCTGCTGCCCTTCCTGCACCAATAGTCTGCTGCACAGTTTCACTAACGTCTTAGCGTCAATCCCATAAGGTCCGCTCTTTTCAATCCATGCATAAGCTTCCGGGTACATGCCCCGCAGCGTCATAATACGCACAATTTCCTGTCTATCGTCAGCTGCCACATCTTCTGGCTGTAAGCAGGAAAGATATTCATCCAGCTCCCACATTCTGTTTTTTTCATAATAAAACCGGACTAGCGCCGCCCGGATTTCCCGGCGGTTTCTCTCTAACAAGAAATCTGTATCCGCCAGATAACGGAAGCGTGACACGGTATCTTCCTGAATATCCAGCGCGCTTTTATGGTCGTAACAGACATAGAGCGCATAGCCTAAATGCTCCCGCACAAAAGGCGCCGCCCATAAAGCAAGCTTGCCCGTCGTAATCAGGGGCTCCATCCGGTAAGTAATCGTATTCGTATAACGGTTGCCCCTCTCATCTTCCAGCACAATCTTACATTCCTCGTCATAGATGGGCACTCTGGCATGTCCATCTATGATGGGATATGCAGCCTGCTTTTTCCCGTAAGGATAGACGAGGACAATCTGTCTAATCGTATCGCTTTCCACCGTAATCTCTTTCATAAACAAAAGGGGCATCAGCTTCCCTGCCACCTCTTCATCCACCATGGACTGAACGATGAGATTGCGGTAAAGATAGGCAAGGTCTTTGTTAATCCTGCCGCGTTTTATCTGTTCCACTACAAAACGCTCCATCGTGGAAGCGTAACTTGCGTATATTTCCGGCATTTCTTCCTGATGTTTATGGACATAGGCATATAAATACGCCGCCCTGTCGTAAGTCAAATCGTTCTGATAAGAAAAGTACATCAAAATCATCTTCGGCAACGCTTCCCTGCCATCTAGCGGGTGCGACAGCATGTAGTACTCATACAGCCGGGTAATGCGCAGATTCTGTTCTACGCCGGCACGATACCATTTAAAATACTTCGCGCCATAGAGATTGCCCTTAATCAGCGTGGAACAAATGGCATGAAGGATATCCTCCCGCGCTTTCTGCCCATAGCAAGTTATCAGAATCCGCAGCAAGGATTCTGAGTAATTCTTCTGTTTCTGCGCCAGATAGAGCAGCTGCATCAAAACGTCATCTTTCATGACCTCGTTTTTCGCCGCATAATTTAGAACCTGCAGCTCGAAGGCGCCAAGCCGCAGCAGCATGGCGGGATTCATACAAAGTAAGAGCCATGCCTCCAGATATAGAATCGGACTGCAGCAGTGGTTGGTAAAAAGCTCCTCTAACAACGTCCATTTGGCGGACAAACTTCCATAATACTCGTCCGATACGAACAAAAGCAGCCATGCAATCCGCCAGTCTGCGCGGTTTCTCTCATAGAAAGCGGCTATCCGGGCGGCTGCCCCTCCGGTATATTCATCATTGTCTTCACATAATGTCGTCAGATACAGGTAATAACAGTAAACCGCCGGCTTCTCCGCCTGCATTTCCTCTGCATCGTCGCTGTATAAATCCAGAAGAAACTTCGCTTCATGGAAACACTGTTTTGTAAGTAAAAGCTGCGCCTTAAACAGCTGCGCTACAATATCCCGTCCGTCCAGCTCCTGTAAACGCTCCACCAGCTTGCCGGTTTCCTCCATCCAGGTCTTGCTGTTTATTTTCTTGAGCCGGAATGCCTGATAATACTGCATTAGCTGCAAAATAAGATGTTTCTTCTCCCGATGCATACCAAACAGCCGTTTCCTATCCTGTACCGGACGAATCACCGTAAGCGGGATTTCTATCGTCTTCCCGGAACCAATCAGGCGGATCCGCCCGTAATTTCTGCCCTCATGGAGCTTGTCCTCCCGGATATAATAGTACAATCTATATAAATTCCCCAGAAATGCTTCTTCTGTAACGTTTTTTTCCGGGACTTCCAGAAAATCACCGTCTGTTTCTATCTGCAATTGCGTATATCCCCAACCGTTGCGATGAACAACAAGTGCGTAGCGGACCAACGACGCCGGCGCTTCTATTTTAATACTCTTTTCATCCGGGATAAATTCTACCGGCTTCTTTTTATGGATTTCCAAGAGAAACTCTTCTACGTTGCGCTCGTTTCCGGGATTGCCGGAAAGCCCTTTATACGCCGCAAAGTACTGCTCATCGTTTCCTGTCAGGATTTGTTCAAATTCTTCCTCGTAAAATAATCTGACGGCTTCCGCCCAGTTGCTTTTCGCAAGATTTGTAAAGTGAAACAAATTTTTTATCTCACCAAGACTAGAAGCAATGGCGCTATTGATAACTTGAATGGAAAAAGGAATCTGATATTCCCCCTGATTGGAAATAATAGTAAAAGCGCCTTTTATCTTGTCCCCCGCCTTCATCGCCGTCGTATCGATACGGTAAAAAATCTCATCCCTGCTGCCGCCGAAAGAAGAGGTCAGGCACTCCATGCGCAAATCGGAAGAGACCACATAGCCTTCCGTTACCGCGCCTTCTAATCCGTATATGAGAAAAGAACCTTCCTCAATCCTTCCCTGCTCCACGGACAATGCGATATCCGAGCAGGAAAAGTCAAGGGAGCCGCTTTCCAATCTGAAATTTCCTTCTAATATTTCACGGACAACCTGTTTCACCTTTTATCCATCCGCCTGCCTTAGCAGACATCTTCCTTTCACCTTTTGCAGATATTATAACATCTAAGGGACTGACTCCGCAAGGTAAAACGGATACTCCGTTAAAATGGGCCTTGCCGAACATAAATTCCGGCAAAGCCCTGTCTGATTCACATTAACCTGGTTCCGAAATGCGGCTGACGCCTACATAAATCCGGGAAATCTCATACCAGGTAGGAAAATCTGTAATTCCGCTCTGCGGCAGTCCAAACACTTTCTGGAAAACCCGTACCGCCTCTGCGGTCCTTGCGCCGTAGATGCCGTCCGCCGTCACTCTGGGAATCGCCGGATAGTTCTGGGCGATGCGGTTGAGCTGTTGCTGCAACTGTCTGACTTTATCCCCGGAAGCCCCGATAGTCAGATTATAGCCCGGAAAAGAGGATGGCACCCCGGAAACGCTGACTGCGGTATTGATATACATATCGCTGCCATAATAATAACGGATGATTTCGATTGCCGAATATCCCTCATCCCCCAGATATTTCGAGCCCCACTGACTGAGTCCTTCGCAGGTGACTCTCTGCCCATCGCAGTAAGATGTAAAAATGGGTTGTCTGACGCCCGGTCTGGACAGGTAATTTAGGAAGATGCTGTCCACTAACCTGTCAATATTCTCGTAGGTATTCCTGCCCCGAATCCATTTCTGGTCATAAGCGGTCGAGGACGTAATCGTGAAGTTATATCCCTGATTACGATACCACTCCGTATACACCCTGTTCAGCGTAAAAGACATAATCGCCAGAACATTAGCATAAATCGTGCTTTCCGGCCATGTCGCATAAATTTCCGAGGACGCCACGTTCTTGATATATTCTTTGTAGTTTACATAATAATTCGGTGCGCTACTGTCAGAAGGAACCCCGTCATGTACTACAACATATTCGGGAACGACCACACGGCTTAAAACGATTTCGCCGGTCTCATCCATCGGTTTGATTTCATCTTCGGGAATTTTCGGCGGATATTCCCCATATAACGTATGATCAGGTATCAGAAGCGTCTCTTCCGTCCCTTGTGCGGTCTCTGTCGGCGTCATACGGATATCCTGCACCGCCGTCACATCTGGCAGCACTTCCACGCCGGATACCATTACCGGCTCATATCCCGGCGCTTCTACGGTCACATTGTATTCCGAATAGGGCATGGGCGATTCCGGCGTCAGGCTGTAGGAAAGGGGCGGCGCCTGAAGCTGTACCTCCTGCGCCTGACCGGATATGTCCGTTTCGAGTGTCTCTATCGTCGTTTCCGGCGTCCCTGTGTAGGCGATAGTAATCACGGCATTCTGAATCGGTATGAATCCGATATCTGAGGTCACGTTAATCTGCAGACTGCCGGTCTGTTCGCCCTCCATCTGTGCACTTTTTAGCGCTTTTTGGTTCATATGGTTACCTGCTTTTACCTTATTATCTTTCTCCTTATCATAATATGCAGGAAAAAGAAAAGCGGTCACTCCATACGCCAAAAGAAACGCATCCTTCTATTTCGTCAGCAGCATCATAATATCATTGCTTCTTGCGACGAATTTCGTCATTGCTTCCGGCTCAAGCGGCGCCTGTTGTAACAGGGCAAGGTCATAGAGCTGTTCACAAATCATTTTCACATTCTCGCCGTCTTTATGTTCCAGAATATACTGTACTAAAGGATGATTGGCATTTAAAATAAGCGTTTCCCCTTCTTTGTTGCCGAACATTCCCATATCCATACCCGGCATGGAATACATCTTCATCATATCCTGCATTCTTCTGCTTTCCTCGGATAAGGTAATCATGGAAGAAATCTTCTTATTCTTTAATTTCTCTACTTTTACGGTAATTGCGTCCTTCTTTAACGCCTTTTTCATAATCTTGGCAATCTCTTCCGCCTGCTCTTCCATCTCTTTCTCGGCTTTCTTGGAAGTCTTTGCCTTGAATGTATCGGTCAAATCCGCGTCGATTCTCTGGAATTTAATGCCTTCGTTCTTTGCCTCTAACTGGGATACGAAAGGCTGGTCGATATTGTGGGTAAGAATCACCGCGTCCATCTTCGCCGCCTTGAACATATTGATATACTGGCTCTGCTGTTTCTCGTCGGTCACATAATAAATGACCTTTTCCTTCTTCTCTTCCGTCTCTTCTTCATCATCTGCGACGTTATTCTCATTCTCGTCCACAATTTCGGCTTCTACTTTCTCGCCGTTTTCGTCTACTGCGGAAGCTGTCGTGCTGCCTTCTTCGCCCGCTGTAGAAACGTCGCTGTTTTCTGCGCTTTCATCTACTGCGGCTGTTGCGTCTGCATTTTCTTCCTGTTCATCGGGGTCGATTTTGTTGACCTCTAAACATTCTGGCAGGGTCAGGTAGTTGCCGTCTAAGTTCTTAAATAGAATATAGTCCGTCATTTTCTCGCAGAATTTATCGTCCTTCAAGCAGCCGAATTTGATGAAAGGACTGATATCGTCCCAATATTTCTCATATTCTTCTTTCTCGGTCTTACACATGCCGGAAAGTTTGTCTGCGACCTTTTTCGTAATATATTCGTTGATTTTTTTCACAAAACCGTCGTTCTGCAAGGCGCTTCGAGAAACATTCAGTGGCAAATCCGGGCAGTCGATAACGCCTTTTAACAGCATCAGAAACTCCGGGATAACCTCTTTGATATTATCCGCGATAAATACCTGATTGTTATATAATTTAATCGTGCCCTCGATGGATTCATATTCCATGTTGATTTTCGGGAAGTAGAGGATTCCTTTTAAATTGAACGGATAGTCCATGTTCAAGTGAATCCAGAACAGCGGCTCCTTGTAATCCTGGAAGACTTTGCGGTAAAATTCCAGATATTCTTCCCTCGTACACTCATTCGGATGCTTGCTCCATAAGGGAGTGGTCTCGTTTAAAAGCTCCGGGCGTTTCATAATCTTGAGTTTCTGCTCGTCTTCTTCTTTTTCCTTTTTCAGCTCTTCTATGACGGTATCGGTATCCAATTTCTCGGCTTCGGTAATAATCTGGGTTTCCGTCGTATTGGCTTTGGATAAATAGATTTCCATAGGCATGAAGGAGCAATATTTCTTGATGACCTCCCTCGCCCTGTACTCATTACAAAATTCCAGGCAGTCCTCGTTCATGTAAAGCGTAATTTCCGTTCCAACCTCGCTTCTCGTCCCCTCGTCCATGTCAAATTCCGTACCGCCGTCGCATTCCCAATGAACAGGCGCAGCGCCTTCCTGATAGGAAAGGGTGTCAATATGCACCGCGTCCGCTACCATGAACGCAGAATAGAAGCCGAGACCGAAATGCCCGATAATCTGGTCATCATTCGTTTTATCTTTATATTTCTCAATGAAATCCGCTGCTCCCGAAAAAGCAATCTGATTGATGTACTCTTCTACCTCGTCGGCGGTCATGCCGATGCCGTTGTCGATAAATTTAAGCGTCTTTTCCTCTGGATTGACAATAATCTGAATTTTCGCCTTATAGTCATTAGGAAGCGCATATTCTCCCATCATGTCCAGCTTTTTCAGCTTCGTAATCGCATCGCAGCCGTTCGATATCAGCTCCCGGAAGAAAATATCATGATCCGAATAGAGCCATTTCTTAATAATTGGAAAAATATTGTCGCTATTGATAGATAAATTACCATGCTTTCCTGCCATGTTATCCCATTCCTTTCTTTTCTATGATGAATCTGCATCAAATTATCTAAAAAACAGTTTAATTCGCCTTCTGCTAAAAGTCAAGAAAAAATTAGCACTCATCTTGCATGAGTGCTAACAATTCCTTGAAAAGCTTGTATTTACTGCATTTCTGAATTTCTAAATTTTTTCTAAACTACTTGAAATATGTCCTATAGATGTCAAAAAAACGCGAGGTCGTCACATTTTCATCATGAATGAAATGCACGCTGTCCCAGAGTTCTTCGTTCAGCTTTCTAGTCAGTGTTTCTACAAAAGCGTCATACTCCTGTCCGAATACTTCTTCTTTGCGCTGTTCCACAATCTTGACCTTATTACTGTCCGTTTCCTCTTTATCAAAAGTGTTGACGCATCGGATGATATGATATCCATAAGAAGATTCCACGATATCACTGATTTCCCCGGTTCCTAAATTGAAAGCAGCCTTCTCAAACGCCGGATCCATCTCACCCTTCCCGAAAGAGTAAGTGCTTTTATCATCCTCGCTGTAATGTCTGACCAGTTCGTCGAAATCCTCGCCCGCCTTCGCTTTTTCCCACACATCACATGCAGCAGCATAAGCGTCCTCTTTCGCTTTCTGCGTATACTCGATACGCGCTCCGGTGCCGTCGATGGCGCAGGTCTTGAACAGGATATGCTGAATCGTTATAGTTCTCGCCTCGTCGTCGCTGATTTCGGGGTTGATATCTTTGATGATATACTGATAAACTTTTTCCGCTACAGCGTACTCCGTATACAGATTGCGGATAACGCCCTCGTCCACGCCCATTGCTTCGATCTCTGTCTCATTTAAGGATTGGTAGTAATCCCCGGCGGCGTGTTCTACCTGCGCTTTTTCCTCTTCCGTCAGCTCCACCTTGTACGTTCCTGCCATCAGGTTCATCGTCTTAATCTGGGCAATCTGCGCTAATGCAATATCTTTGACATTCTGCTCCAAGGTCATGCCGCCTAAGTCGATATCCCATATCTGAACGCCATAGGCGCTTTCGTACTGATTCTGGATATTGGTCAGATAGACCATAATTTCCGGCAGGGTACAGGAAACGGTTTCAATACGGAAAATCTCATCCTTATGGAAACCGGTGGTCAACACCACTTTCACCCCGTCGTTATTTCCGGCGCCGCAGCCCGTCAATTGAAATGCCATCAGCAAGGCAAGCAGTATCGCCAGGATTTTCCTATTTGATAACATGAATCCATCCTTCCGGCGCTTTGATACGTCCCATCTGAATCCCTGTCAGCGTATCGTAGAGTTTCTGCGTAACAGACCCCATCTGCGTCATGCCGCTTGGAAATGCGATTTCTTTTCCATGATCCACAATCTTTCCAACCGGGGATATTACTGCTGCCGTACCGCACAGCCCGCACTCTGCAAAGTCTTTCACTTCCTCTAAAGTTATCTGTCTCTCTTCCACTTCCAGATTCAGATAATCTTTCGCCACCACCATTAACGAACGGCGTGTGATGGAAGGCAGGATGCTGCCAGACTTGGGGGTAACGACTTTGTTATCCCTGGTTACAAATAAGAAATTGGCGCCGCCTGTTTCTTCCACATACTGTCTGGAAGCTGCGTCCAGATACATATTTTCATCAAATCCTTCCTCATGCGCGGTTACAATCGCATGAAGGCTCATGGCATAGTTTAAGCCCGCCTTGATATGTCCCGTACCGTTTGGCGCTGCCCTGTCAAAATCACTGACTTTGATGGTCAATGGCTTAACGCCGCCTTTGAAATAAGGACCTACCGGTGTCGTAAAGACTCTGAACTGATATTCCGCCGCCGGTTTTACGCCGATTACGGCGGAGCTTCCAAACATATAAGGGCGGATATATAATGTCGCGCCGGAACCATAAGGCGGTACATACGCCTCATTGGCGGCTACGGTCTGCGTCACTGCTTCCACGAAACGCTCCTTCGGAAATACAGGCATTTCCAGTCTCTTACAAGTATCTTCCATACGCTGCGCGTTTAAATCCGGGCGGAAGGTCACGATATGCCCGTCTTCTGTCGTATAAGCTTTCATGCCTTCAAAACAGGTCTGCGCATATTGGAGCACGCCCGCGCATTCGTTCATGATGATATTAGCGTCTGAAACAAGCGCGCCGCCGTCCCATGCGCCGTCTTTATAATTCGCGACATAGCGCTTGTCCGTCTCGTGATACTCAAAACCAAGGTTGGCCCAGTCTAAATTTTTCTTTTCCATTTTGTATGTGTACTCCTTTCCCTTGTATTCCTACATTATTATACTTTTATTATGAGAAGTCAAGCATCACTCCTGAAGCTCCGTCGCGAGAATTTCCATCGCCACGTCGTAGGCGAAATCGTTGACGGCTTTTTCGCACATCTTGAAGAATTTCTTACGCTTATCTGATAAATGACAGCCTTTCAGCTCTTCCATGCTCTGGGCGATGCCGTCCGTATCGAAATCGTCTAAGCGTTCGTTTAAGATACGCAGCTTCTCTTTCCACTCCTCGTCGGATAGCGCCAGCTTATCCCCCGGCTGCTGCGGTTCTTCTTCTACCGGATTAGAATCGTCCAGTTTCAGATATCTATCCAGATTTTCCCGCATCGTGCGCATCATGCTAAAGAGAATCGGCGACTGCACTTCCACTTCTTCCAGACTGCCCGCCTTGCTCTTCTTTTCCAATTCAAAGGCTTCCTCCGCCAGCTCGTCTGCACCGACATTGCGCGCGTTGCCCTTGAGGGCATGTACGATAATCGCATAGCCGGATATATCCTCTTTACTCAACATTCCATTAAGCTGCTCTTCCTTTTCAATCAGGATTTCACGGAAGTCTTTCAAAACCCTCTTATACAGGGCGTGGCTTCCGCCCATATATTTCAGTCCGTGGGATGCGTTAATGCCCATGTCGATGAGACTTTCCTCATCCATACCGCCCATATCCACCTCTTCCGGGCTGGCCATTTCTTCATCCCCGGAAAGGTAGACAAGCTCTTTGGGCAGATATTTTATCATCATATCTTCCAGCTTCTCCGGCTCAATCGGTTTCGTCAGATAATCTTCAAAACCGGCGTCTAAGTAAAATTCCTTCGCACCCACTACCGCATTTGCAGTCAGCGCAATAATCGGAATATCCCTGGACGGATTGCCTTCCATTTCCCGGATGGCATGCAGCGTATCCACGCCGTCCAGTCCCGGCATCATATGGTCCATACAGATTAGATGATATTCCTTGCGTTTCAGCATTTCCAGACATTCTTCCCCGCTGGAAGCCACGTCAATCTGCAATTTCGTCTTCCGCAATAAATCCTGCGCCACCGCCAGATTCATCGCATTATCGTCCACTACCAGAATCTTGCCGAGGGGCGCAATAAATTTTTCCCGGTAGCCAATGGATTTTCTGACACTTCTGTCATATTGTTTCTGGAAGTCCCCTAACGGTTTGTTGTCAATAACCTTCTGCGGAATCGCAAAAGAAAATATAGAGCCTTTTCCATAAGCGCTGTCCACACGCAGCGTACCACCCATCATTTCCACCAGCCGGTTCGTCACGGCAAGCCCCAGCCCGCTCCCTTCCTCTGTGCGGCTCGCTTCCATGTCCAGACGGGTGAAAGTCTCGAAAATCTTCTTCATATCTTTCTCTTTGACGCCGATTCCCGTATCTTCCACGGCAATTTCCAAAAGAATATTATCCTCTTCTAACGGCTTCCAGGAAAGACGCAGCGTCACCATGCCAGCCTTCGTATATTTGATGGCATTGGACAATAAATTCCCGACAATCTGGCGCAGATGGATTTCATCACCCGATAATTTATAGGGCACGTCCGAAGCGATATCCAGCGTCAGGCGGAGTTTCTTTTTCCGCAGGGGGATGGAAATACTGTTAATCAAATCGTTTAACAGGGAGCTGACGTCATAGATGCCATCAAGCAGCTCCATTTTGCCGGACTGGATTTTGGAAAAATCCAGAATATCACTGACAAGCGACAGCAGCACGTCCCCCGCCTGCTTGATATCGAGCGCGTATCCCCTGATTGTTTCATCCTGGCTTTCCCTTAAAATCAGCTCATTAAGCCCCAGCATCGTATTAATCGGCGTCCTGATTTCATGGGACATGTTCGATAAAAAGAGGTCCCTTGCCCTGCCGGCTTTTCTGGCCTCTTCCATCGCTTTTTCCAGCTCTATATTCTTTTTTTCCAATTCATCTTTGGCGAGCAGCAGGGAAACCGCCTGCTTTTCCAGTTTGGAAGTAAAGCCGCCCTTTGTATCCTTTTCCTCGTCCTTTTGACTACGCATGTAATTTTTCCTTCTTCCTTTTTATTTTTTACTTCCGTGCCTGTTTCTTACGTTCATATCTGACAAAATGATAAGCAATATCGAAATAGGTCTGTTCCTCGCTCTCTTCTACGATTTCCCATTCCCCCGTCTCATCCAGATTGGGAAAATAGGAATCTGCCTCATAAACATGGTCGATTCTGGTCACATGCGCCACATCACAATAAGGCAGCATCATCCGGTAAACGCTTTCCCCACCGATAATATAAATTTCCTCTTCCTCATAGCGCTTTAATTCTTCCAGCAATTCCTCTTCACTGTGCGCCACAACCGCATCTTTTACATGATAATCAGGATTCCTGGAAAGAATGATATTGGTCCTTCCCGCAAGGGGCATTCCCTGTGGAAAAGTCTCTAACGTTTTCCTGCCGTAAACGACTACCTTCCCCATCGTTTCCCTTCTGAAATTCTTATGGTCGTTCGGAATGCGCACAAGCAGACTGCCTTTGCACCCGATTGCCCAATGATTATCCACTGCAACTATCAGCTTCATGTTTCTGATAACCGTCCTTTCCCGGCGCCTTGACGGCGTCTGCCTAAATCTCCTTAATATTATATCGCAACTTATATCGCAACCGGAATGTTTTCCACCTGCGGTCCTGTCACATAATTTTCCAAAGATACGTCGTTTCTCGTAAACTGATAGAAATCTTTAATATCCGGGTTCAGCCGGAAAATCGGAGCGCCGTAAGCAGGGCGTTCTAGTAACCCCTGGATAATCGGGATATGCCTGTCATAAATGTGGGCGTCCGCAATGACATGGACAAGCTCGCCAACCTGCATGTCGCAGACCTGTGCCAGCATATGTACTAAAACCGCATACTGTACCACATTCCAGTTGTTAGCGGTCAGCACGTCCTGGGAACGCTGATTGAGTATGGCATTCAGGGTCAGCCGCTCTTCGCCTTTTTTCTGGGTGACGTTAAATGTCATGCTGTAGGCGCAGGGATAGAGTCTCATTTCATGCAAATCCTGATGTACATAGAGGTTCGTCATGATGCGCCTGCTGAAAGGATTGTGTTTCAAATCATAGATGACCCTGTCCACCTGGTCCATCATGCCTTCCTGATATTGATGCTTCACGCCCATCTGATAACCGTAGGCTTTACCGATAGAGCCTTCTTCATCCGCCCATTCGTCCCATATATGGCTGTGCAAATCGTGGATATTGTTCGATTTCTGCTGCCATATCCAGAGCATTTCATCCGTCGCGCTCTTAATTGCCGTCTTGCGCAGTGTGATGGCAGGAAATTCTTTTGACAAATCATATCGATTCACAACGCCGAATTTTTTTACCGTATAAGCGGGCGTGCCGTCCTCCCAGTGGGGTCTGACTTTTTCCCCCTCCGTGCTTGTCCCGTTTTCCAGGATATCTTTGCACATATTGATAAAAATGGTATCCGCTAAACTCATTTTCCCATCCAAGCCTTTCTCTTCATCCGCCTCTTCGTCATAAGACGCGCCGCTTCTTTCTTATTTATCATATTTATCGCAAAGCGCGTTAATCTGGTCTGCAAACCTTGCCATGTCTTTATTGGCGCTGCCCTCGTTCTTATAGATAACCGCGACAAGCCGCTGTCCAGCCGCCACAAGCCTTGCAAAGACATCGGAAATACCATGCACTTTCTTCTTCAGCAGAACAGGCTCCGCCTCGTAAATAAACCGGTCTGCTAGTAAATCGTATCTTGTTCCGCTGTAAGGCGCATAGGCATTCATGCCATACTCGATTTTCAGACACTCCGTAAAAAGTTTACAGATACTATCCTCGCCATGTACGACGAAAACTTTATCCGGCTTTCTCTCAAAACCGTTGATAAACCGAAGCAGTCCCGCCTTGTCCGCATGTCCGCTCATGCCGATTATTTTTTCGATTTCCGCCCGGACTTCGATTACTTCGCCAAAAAGTTTCACGCTCTTTGCGCCTTCCACAATTGCCCTGCCCAATGTCCCGTTTGCCTGATAGCCGACAAATAAAATCGTACACTCCGGTCTCCACAGGTTATGTTTTAGATGATGTCTGATACGCCCCGCCTCACACATGCCGGAAGCGGAAATAATGACTTTGGGCGTATATTCAAAGTTAATTGCCTTAGATTCGTCGCTCGTAATCGCCAGATGCAGCCCCGGAAAGGTCAACGGATTAATCCCCCGCTTCACAAGCGCCAGCGCCTCTTCATCGAAACAGTCCACACTGTTGCGCCCGAAAATCCCGGTTGCTTCCACGGCAAGCGGGCTGTCCACATAGACCGGGAAGTCCTCATGCCCTTCCACGAGCCCATCCTCTTTAATCTGACGCAGGAAATACAATAGTTCCTGGGTTCTTCCTACCGCAAAAGAAGGAATGACCACATTGCCGCCCCTGTCAAAAGTCTTCTTTAAAATCTTCACCAATTCCCCGATATAATCTATCTTCGTATCGCTATGGTTCCGGTTTCCGTAAGTGGATTCCATCACCACATAATCCGCTTCTTTCGTCCCTTTCGGGTCTTTAATCAGCGGCTGGTCAATGTTCCCGATATCACCCGAAAATACGAGTTTCTTCGTGACATCCCCTTCCGTCGCCCAGACCTCGATACTCGCTGAGCCGAGCAGATGCCCGATATCCGTAAACCGAATCGAAACGCCTGGACATACTTCTATCGTTTTCTCATAATCGCAGGGAATCAGCCTTTTAATCACACCGTCCGCATCTTCCATCTTATACAGAGGCTCCATTGGGGCATTGTCCGCACTCCTTTTCGCCTTCCGGTTCTTCCACTCCGCCTCCTGCATCTGAATGTGCGCACTGTCGCGCAGCATGATACTACACAAATCCGCCGTCGCATCCGTCGTATAAATACTCCCCCGGAATCCTCTGGCATACAGAAACGGCAGCATTCCCGAATGGTCGATGTGCGCGTGGGTGAGCAAAATATAATCGATTAAGGCAGGTTCTACAGGCAGCTTGCAGCTTTCAAATACCTGCGTTCCCTGCTCCATCCCGTAATCCACCAGAATATTCTTATCATTTACACGAAGATAATGACAGCTTCCAGTTACTTCATGGTCCGCTCCGATAAACATTAACTCCATAGGCAGGCTCCTTTCCGGCGATATAAATTCCACTATATATACATAATACCATTTTTCGACGAAAGCGTACAGTCAAAATCTAAAGAATTACATATGATAAGAATAAATATTCCTTGAGGTGGCATTATGTTTCTTTCCATTCTGCCCATGCTGCTCTTTTTGTTTGCCGTGTCGATTGACTCTCTGAGCGCGGGATTTGCTTATGGCGCTTCCAGGGTCCATATAAAACCGCTTGCCGGAGTTTTTCTTGTATTCATTCCCTCTATCACGATTACGTTTATGACCAGAATTGGGGCTTTGCTCTTTTCCCTGTTTCCTGCGGGGCTTTTTTCGGTGCTTTCGTTTCTGCTGCTATGCGTTCTTGGCTGCGAGAAACTCTTAGAAAGCCTGCTGCGGTATCTGTCCCGCAGATATCCGCATATTGTCGGCAACTGGGCGTGCAAAATCAAACAACTGAATATCATTTTTACGATTTACTTTTCCCCCGAAGACGCCAACCGGCAGGACGTCCAGGTTTTAAGCGCTAAAGAAGCTTTCTTTTTAAGCCTTGCGCTTTCCTTAGACAGCGTCCTTGCGAGTATGGCGTTTTCCTGTCAGGTCTCTTCCCTGCTTCTGTTCTTCCTGCTGGCGTCCCTCTTCCACTTCCTGCTCTTTTTAGCGGGCTTTTTGTTAGGCGCCCTCGCTGCCAGAAAGTCTTCCGTGGATATGTCGTGGATTAGTGGGCTGTTTCTTCTGCTGCTTGCCCTCTGCACGCTTGCGTAGCCACTCTTTTTTCCATGCCGCCATGCACGGCGACAAGCAGTTCATGGACGATGACCGGCGTCAGGGACAAGGCGAGCAGCTGAATCCACTCCATTCCCCCTAGTTTTATCGTGCCAAACAACACAATCAGCGGTTCCACTTCCGTCACGATAAATTGTAAAAAGAGTCCCACCGCCAACGCCAGCAGCATATATGGATTCTTCTTATGGTTCATGCGAAAAACGGAGCGGTTCACATCCCGCATTCCTACCGCATGAAAGAGCTGGCTCATCCCCAGCACCATAAACGCATGGGTCTGCGCTTTGGCCAACACGGCGGAAATCTGATAGCTTTGTATGATGTTATGTAAACTCACCGGGAGACCTTCCGCCACCAGCCTGTCATAAGGCACTTTCAAAAATGCGGCAAGGCTGACGCCGCCTATGACCAAACCGTAACAAAGGACACACAAAAGTCCACCCTTTGCAAAAAGCGACTCTTCTTTCCTCCTGGGCGGCTCCTTCATCAATAAATCTGTCTCATTATCGTCCACTCCCAGCGCCAGCGCCGGTAGAGAATCCGTAATCAGATTAATCCAGAGAATAAAGCTTGCTTTCAGGGGGCTTGGAAAACCCGCGATGATAGTCACTAACATTGTCATAATCTCGCCTAGATTGGACGAGAGCAGGAACAGAACCGACTTTCTGATATTTTCATAGATGCCCCTGCCTTCCCGGATGGCGAGATGGATGGTGGCAAAATTATCATCCATTAAGACAAAATCGGCGGCATTTCTTGCAACGTCCGTCCCATTTTTCCCCATGGCAATCCCGATATCCGCCGCCTGTAAGGACGGTGCATCATTCACGCCGTCGCCTGTCATCGCCACTGTTTTGCCAAGTTTTCGGAAGCCCTCGACAATTCTGACCTTATGCTCCGGCGTCACTCTGGCAAAGACTTTTAACTCTGGCAGTTTCTTTAGGAAAACGTTTTCCTCCATTTCGTCCAGCTCCCTCCCCGAAATACACTCTTTCATGGAAGAGGCCAGTCCTAATTCCTTCGCAATGGAAAATGCCGTATTTCTATGGTCTCCAGTAATCATGACCGTATCTACGCCGGCCTTTTCAAATTCCCTTACTGCCTCTACGGCTTCTGGTCTGACCGGATCCTGTATTCCCACAAACCCAAGAAAACAAAGCTTCTCTTCCCCCATATCCCCGTCCGGGTTCATGGCGATTCCCAACACCCGTCTGCCATCGTTCATCAGCTTGTCTGAGATGCGGTAAAGGGCTTCCTTGTCTCCTTCGCTTAAAATATGTCTTTTCCCATCCTGATAAAAATAGGCGCAATTTGCCACGATTTTTTCCGCAGCGCCCTTAGAATAAGAAACCAGACTCCCGTTTTTTCCAAACGCCAGATTGCAGGTCGTCATCATTTTTCTCTCAGAGTCAAACCCTCTCTCGTCCTGTCTTGCACATTTTTCCCGCAGCATGGTAACCGGAACCGCACACGCCTGCGCCATATGAAGCAGCGCCATTTCTGTTGGATCCCCCCAGTCCCCTTCCCCAGACGCCACACCGTCATTACAGAGGATACAGCCTAACATAAAATGCGCTTTTTCGCTGTCCATTCCTGCCGCGCCCTGCCAGAGTTGTCCTGTAAAAAATCCCGGAAACTTCGGGGCATCTATCATCCTGCCATCCAGATAACATTCCGTAACCGTCATTTTATTCTGGGTCAGTGTGCCTGTCTTGTCCGAACAGACCACGTTGACTGCCCCCAAAGTTTCCACGGAAGAAAGTTTCCTTACGATGGTTCTGGCTTTCACCATGCGCGATACGCTCAGGGCAAGCACGATGGTCACGATTGCGGGCAGCCCTTCCGGCACCGCAGCTACCGTCAGGGATACGGAAGTCAAGAGCATCTCGCCGATATTGCGTTTCTGCAAAACCGCTATGAAAAACAGCAGAGCGCAGATTCCCACGGCAAGGATACTCAGCGCTTTGCCAAGCTCACCCAATTTCACCTGAAGGGGCGTCAGTTTTTCCTCGCTTCCATGAAGCATGTCTGCTATGTGTCCGATCCGGGTGTCCATACCAATTGCCGTAACGATGCCCATGCCCCTTCCCCGCGTCACAAAGGTGGACATGTATGCCATATTGGCGCAGCTATTGTCCCCCTGCACACTTTCTACATAGTCCGCATTCTTCTCAATCGGCGCAGACTCTCCTGTAAGGGTAGACTCTTCTATCTGCATTCCCTGTGTTTCCAGTAGCCGCAAATCGGCGGGAATCATATTGCCGGCTTCCAACAGCACGATGTCGCCTACCGTCAGTTCTTCGGCGGATATTTTCATGGTCTTTCCTTCCCGGATGACAACAGCCTGCGGACTCGATATCTTCTTCAAGGCTTCTACCGCCTTCCCTGCCTTGCCTTCCTGAATCACGCCGATTGCCGCATTTAAGACCACTACCGTAATAATAATCATGGCGTCGCCGACTTCCCCTAACAGGATAGAAACCGCCATCGCCACAATCAGAATCAGAATCAAAGGGTCGTTTAACTGCCCAAGTATCATCCGCCAGAGCGTCTTCTTTTCCTGGTCCTTTAGACAATTCGGACCCTGCTTCGCCCTCCGTGTCAAAACTTCCCGCCCGTCCAGTCCTTTCTTTCTATCGGATTTCAGCAGCCTAATAGTCTCCGAAGCCGTTTTCATTTCATACATACACTTTCCCCCTATAACATGTCCTGTTTCTATACCTTATGCTTGTTCGGGAAAAGTTATGCCACGCCAAAAAAATTCCCATAAGGGCGAAAACTCTGCCCTTATGGGAGTCTTATAATTGCAAGTTAGAAACTTCTTAGTTTATCCGTCCCGTCGTCCGTCGTATTCTCGATAGAGCGGATGACCACATAATAACCGTACCCTGCATTGACCTCTACATAAACCCGGTCGCCAACCTTATGCCCAAGAAGCGCCTTACCCAAAGGCGACTCGGTACTGATAAGCCCTTCCAGCGAATTGCCCCGGACAGTCGTTACCAGTTTGTAGGTTTCGGTTACATCATCCTCCTCGAAATAGACTTCCACCGTATTGTTCATGCCGGCTTCGTCTTCCGCAGATTCATCGGAAACAACCACCGCCGTTTTTATCATCCTTTCCAGATAACGGATACGGCTCTCGTTCTGATTCTTCACTTTCTTGGCGGCATGATACTCGAAATTCTCACTCAAATCGCCATGCGCACGCGCCTGCTTCACATCTTCAAGGGCTTCTTTGCGCACGACAACTTTACGGTATTCGATTTCTTCCTGCATCTTTTCGATATCCTGACGGGTCAATTCATTATGCATGAATGTCTACTCCTTCCAGCCGGGAACCGTCAATACTGCCCAGACGTCCCAAACTAGACGGTCTGGAATTTACCGATATAAACCGGAAACGTATCCGTTCCTTTCATTTCCTTTCCTGCGGTCACTGTAACGTTTTTATCCGTAACAAGATATTCGATATCCGCGCCCGCTTCCACTACCGTATTCTGCATCAGGACACAGTTTTTCACCTTCGCGCCCTTGCCAATCTTAACGCCTCTGAAAAGTACGCTGTTTTCTACTTCGCCTTCAATCACGCAGCCGTCCGCCGCCATGACTTCCCGCACTTTCGCCCCTTCGATATACCGGGTGGGGTCGCCGCCGTGCAGCTTCGTATAAATCGGCGGTCCAGAGAACAAGGCGTCCAGATTATAATCGTCCAGCAGTTTCATGTTCTCGTCAAAGTAGCTCTTCATATCGCTGATACGCGCCACATAGCCCGTATACTTATAAGCCTGTACGTTTAACTGATTCAGCCGCGGCAGTATCACGTCCCGCTCGAAATAATGCTGTCCATGGACAAACGCCGTATCAATCAGCTCAACCAGCAAATCTTTTTCAATGATATAAATATTCATCGAAAAATTCTGGATGCCCGATTCCTTCGGATTCACATAAATCTTCGTAACCCTGCCATCCTCAATATCAAACGTATAATAAAGACCCTTGTCGTTCGCCCTGGAATTTCTGATATTCACCGGAAGTTCCTGTTCATTATAGGCAATCGTCACATCGGCGCCGCTGTCGATATGCGCCTGAAGCATCGCCTTGAAATCAAAATTCACCGCCATGTTGGTATCCGTCAATATCACATACTTCTCTTTCTGGTCCCGGATAAAATTCAGAATCCCCGCCAGCGCTTCCACACGCCCGGTATAAGGCTTGGAATCCTTCTCCGCAAAAGGCGGAAAAATGTTGAGTCCGCCGTTCTTACGCACCAGATCCCACTCACGCCCGGAGCCCAGATGATCCATCAGGGAATGATAATTATTATTGACCATGATAGAAACATTATCAACGTCGCAGTTTGTCATACTGGATAGGATAAAGTCAATCAGACGATAACGGCTGGCGAAAGGGATGGACGCCATCAGCCGGACATTGACCAGCTCCGGCACCAGCGCATCATAACTGTTTGGGAACAAAATACCCATTGCACTCTTCTCATTAGAATTTAACATACCTCTTCACCGCCTTCCACATTTCTATTCACCATTGCTTTCGCACCGATCCTGGCATTCTCGCCTATCGTAATGCCCGCGCCAATGGTTGCGACGTTATTCTCATCACCGGAAGGCATTTCGCCTACTACCGCATTCTCACCAATGGTCACATTTTCCGCTATAATGCAGTGCCTTACAACAGCGCCCGCCTTAATCACCGTATTGCCCATAACGACCGCATCTTCTATCACTGCGCCCTTTTCTACCCGGACGCCTTCAAATAGAATCGAATGCTTTACACACCCCTTAATCCGGCATCCGTCAGTCACCATGGAATTTTCGATTTCCGCGCCTGCGCTTACTTTATGCCCGGTCATCCCACTCTTGCGGCTGTATATTTTCCAATCTTCATCAAACAGGTTAATCCCGCTATGCTCCGGGTCTAAGACCTCCATGTTGGCTTCCCACAAAGACGTAATCGTACCCACGTCTTTCCAGTATCCGCTGAAATGATAAGCGTACATCCTGCGGTTATCCCGCAGAAGGTTAGGAATGATGTTATTGCCAAAATCATTCTCAGAATTGGGATCCGCCTCATCTTCTTCCAGGTACTGTTTTAAAATATCCCAGTTAAAGATATAAATACCCATAGAAGCCAGATTGGACTTAGGCTCTTTCGGTTTCTCCTGAAATTCCGTAATCCTGTCATTCTCATCCGCCACCATGAGACCGAAACGGGACGCCTCTTCCCACGGTACTTCCATGACGGCTACGCTGAACTCCGCGTCTTTTTCCTTATGGAAACGCAGAAAATCGCTGTAGTCCTGTTTACAAATCTGATCGCCTGATAAAATAATGACATATTCGGGGTCATATCTCTCTATAAAAGAAAGATTCTGATAAATTGCATTCGCCGTCCCCTTGTACCAATCGGATTTATTCGCCTTCTGATAAGGCGGCAGGACATGTACACCCCCATACAGCCTATCCAAATCCCAAGGTTGTCCATTTCCAATGTACTCATTCAGCACGAGCGGCTGATATTGCGTCAGGATTCCTACCGTATCAATCCCCGAATTGACACAGTTAGACAACGGAAAATCTATGATACGGTATTTCCCGCCAAAAGGAACAGCCGGTTTTGCCAGCTTCTCTGTCAGCGCGTACAAACGGGAACCTTGTCCGCCGGCGAGAAGCATCGCAATCATTTCTTTTGCCATAATGTTACCCTCCTTCAATACCTTTAGGAAAATTATACCTTAAAATTTGGAAAAAGAATAGTCTTTTTATTCAATTTATACAAATAGATTGATACAATTATCGGGTTTTTATCCGGATTTCATCAGATTGCATCAAATTTCACTTGATTTCATGACAGATACAACATTGTAATGAAAATAAGGATGTGCTATAGTTTTCTTAACAGCAATGCGGAATCACGAATCCAGCAATTATGACCATGACAGAGAATCGAGAGAGAAGGGGTTTTTATGAATATTCATCCTACAACGACTATCAATAACGCCAATTTTTATTCCAAACAAGGCAAAGAACTGCAGCAGCCGGACAGGGAATCCTTGCAGACTGACAGGCAGGTTTCGGACAAAGCTGTCCCTACGCGGCAAAAGGTAGTTTTTACAAATGGCTCCCATATCAGCAAAGCATTGGCGGATGGCAAGATAACCGTGGACGGTGTTTCCATCGATTTATCCGAGGACGCGCTGCGTGCGCTTTCCGAAGCCCAGAATAAACTCTATGCCGACCGGGAGACGGAAGCTGCTCGTTATATGGCTGAGTTTAGCAGCTACGCCGCCAAGCGTCAGCAGGAAATGTCCGAGGATACGACGGAAGATATGGCAAAAGCCTTGGAAACCGCAAGAAGAATTGCCAGAGGAGACATCGTACCGGCAATCGATGAAAAAAAGCTCCTCGAATATGATGCGGAGCTCTATCAGATAGCCAAAAACGCTGCAATGCTTCATGCTATGGAAGAACATAGGAAAGATAAATCGCTTTATGAAGAAAAGGAAGAAAAACGCGAATACACAGACCCGGAAGCAGAAACCGCGCCAATCCAAAAATATGGCGTAGAACTGGAAGTTTCCCTAGGGGAAACTCCTGCGGTCACAAATGTAACGGAAGGACCGATAACGGAGTGAGATTTCTTTATCTCAGCTCCGTTTCCGCTTCCAGAATCTTACCGGTCTCTCCATGAATGGTATATTCGTATTCCTTGCCGTCTGCATAAAATTCTATCTCGTACTCCGTATGCCCATCCTCGACGTCCTGCTCCAGTTTGGTATAGCTGACCTGACTTGCGTCCAGTCCGGCATGTTCCAGTGCAATTTCTTTGGCTTCTTCAAGGGTAACGGAACCCTGCGTTCCCATATTACTTATCCTGCGCTCAATCGCTTCCACCGAAGCATTCAGGATTGCTCCGTCGTCCGCCTTGATTTCGTACTCATATTTCTGGTCTGTCGTTACAAATTCGATTTCATATTCCGCCCTGCCATCATCATAATCCAGTTTTTCTTTGGTAAAAGTAACCTCGGATGCTTCCAATCCGGCATGGGACAATGCCGTGCTCTTCGCCTGTTCCACTCCAATATCTGTCTGGGCTGCGCTTCCCTGTATCGCTGCATCCCCCGTAGTCTGCACAGACTGAGACTCATTTCCCTGCACGGCTGTATCTGCCGTATCCTGCACCGGCTGGGACACATTTTCCTGCACAGCCGTACTTGCCGTATCCTGTACCGACTGAGATTCATTTTCCTGTACAGCGGTGGCTGTTGTATCCTGTACCGGTTGGCTTCCCTCTCCCGCCTGACTCGTCTGCGGATTTTTATTTGCGCAAGCCGTTACCGCCAAAAGACAGCCCATTAAAATGCTGCAAAGAAAAATGCTGCACCTTCTGCTTTTTCTTTGGCTGCCCAGGCTATTTTCCTGTTTCAAGATATTCACGTTCCTTTCGATAATATATTTTGCACAACTACACACTTTTAAGCTTTAGTATATGCCATTTACCAAAAAAATAAAACCTTCTCCCCAAAAATTTACGGGTGCTTTCGCACCCGCTTTCAATCCCTCTGTCATACAAACAACTGCCGATACCACTGTAAGGATCTCGTATAAGCGTCGTACACATGGTCGATATCAATATTTTTCAACACCATCTGCCTGGATACTTCCTGCCAGGAAGCGTTTTCATAGTGAAGAATGAAATCCAACACCGGTGCAAGCTCGCCTTTTTGTTCTGTCAACGCATCTTTGACGCTCTTAGAAACCTTGACCATTTCCAGCGCTTCCGTCATGGGTTTGTTCAGAATCAAATCCAGCACGGAAAACAGCCCCATCAAAAACAACTCGGATGAATGGATTGCCAGCTCAAATACCGGTGCAAGGTTTTCCGCAAACTTGGCGCGTAGTAAAGACAGCCTCGTAATTTCATTGGGCTTATCCGCGCACAGCTCGCTCGTGACTACCGTATTAATCCATTTCTTCAATTCCCGCTGTCCAAGCATCGCCGCTGCGTGCCTGATAGACGTAATTTCCGAATTAACTGTCATTCTGTTTACAATCTTTAATAAAGAAATGACAAGCGCCGTATCTCTTCCGACTACATCTGCGACTTTGGTTAAATCAAAGTCACTGTCGTTTACCAGATTCAGCAATTCGATATAGTTTGCTTTCAGCGGTGCAACCTCTGACTCCCCTTTCGTAACGGGCACTCGGAAAAATCCGCCTTCATAGAGGTCGAACCCGCCACTGCCTTTGAGTCTGTCGAAGTCTTCCTGGGTATCAATGCTGACAGCACACAATTTCAATTTCGGATAGAGCTTGGAAAAATACTGTTTCGCCTGATTAATATCCAGTTTCTTATGGTCCAGTAGAATATAATCCATGAGAAGAAGCACTTCCCGGTATTCTTCTACCCTGTCAAAAGGCAGCTTCCTGATTGCCAGCTTATATCCCATCCTTTTGAGTTCTTTGAGACGGTTGACGTACATCTCCTCCGGCGTAATCGTCTTATCCGCTAATAAAACCAGTCTCTCATGGGGCGTCTGGCACTGCTTATCAATCTCGGAAAATACAGAAATGTGATTGATTTCCACAAAAATTTCCTTATCCGCAGATAATGTCTCAATTCCCATCGCCTCAATAATATCCAGCCCCACAATATTTCCAGCGCCGTCATTACTGCCCGTTCCAAGAAAACTTGGATTCAGAAGGAAATTTTGCTTCTGCGCAAATAAGGAATAAGCCTTGACCGCCACGGTTTCATCAAATAATGGTATTAGTGTTGAAAGCATATGATTTCTCCTATCAAAGATGTGATAACTTGGTCTACTATTTAATAATACTATATTTTTTCTAATATGAACATATTTTTTGTGTAAATTTATCAAAAAATTTTATAGACACAAATTTTCAATCTTATCCGCTGCGCCCTTTGCCCCGGAACATGCCTTAAATCCGTCGGAAATGGCGGCTGCGTTTTCCCGGTAAGAAGGCGTGTGCATCACCTGACAGACCGCCTGGCGAATCGCATCAGGGGTTATTTTATGAAGACGAAGCCCCGCGCCTAGCTGCTCCACCCTTGCTGCTACGCCTTCCTCCTCTTTCGTCTGGGGATATGTCACAAGCGGAACCCGGTAATATAAACTTTCGTTGACGCTGTTCATACCGCAGTGGGACAAAAATACATCGGCTTTTTCCAACACAGCAATCTGATCCACGAAACTTCTGATGGATATATTTTCCGCTACATCGCCCAAATCTTCCATCGCAACCAGATTTCCCACGGACATCACCACCTGATATTTTGTACCTGCAAATGCCGCAATGCACTGTTTATAAAACTTTAAAGAATTATTTACTACGGTTCCCATCGAAATATAGACTAATTTTTCCCTGTCCTTCGTTATCTCTTCCGTCACCGGTCTGATAGTGGGTCCTACGAAAGTATATTTATCGGAAAAGGTTTCCGCGCAGGGCTGAAATTGCGGCGACGTGTAGACAATCGTATTGGTCTCGTTATCATTCTGGATAATATCCAGGATATTTTTCACCGGATAGCCCTTATCCTGCAGTCTTTTCAGGTTCTTATTGATTTTGGGCATGGAAAACATCATCCCGAACAACTGCCCGATACTCTGCTTCATAATCTTGGCGGAATACTGATTAAAGGCAAACGTGGTAGTCGAAGAAATAAAAGGGATTCCCAGCTTCCTAGCGATTGCCTTTCCCCAGACCGCCATAGAATCGGCAACGATACAGTCCGGCTGCAGCGCCTGCATATCCCGGCATACCATATCATCCAGCGCCAGCGTCGTATCCACCAATATCTGGGTCGAAAATGCCAGGTCTTTCCCTATGCGCGTCGCCTCTTCCGGTTTCAGTTTCTGCTCCATATCATAATCATCGCAGCCGACAAACACCGCGCCAAGGCTTTCTATTTTTTCCCGGAATGGGGCATAGGAATAGTACCTGACCTCATGTCCGCGCTTTACCAGTTCCTCCACCACTCCCAGCGTCGGATTGACATGTCCGTGCGCCGGAATACAAAAAAATACGATTTTACTCATTTTAACAGCCTGCTCCTTCCTTAGATGTCATTCTTTAGTTTTCTGTAGACAGTTCCCCAAATATCATGGATATATACTTATCCATCATGGATTTAGGCGGAATTGCAATGCCTCTTTCCACATCGCCCAGCACCAGAATCGTATCGCCGGGATGAATCCCCAGCATATCCCTGGCTTCCTTGGGTATTACGAACTGTCCTTTCTCACCGATTTTCACGGTCCATGCATTTTTCCCCTGCGGTTTTTCACCCATAAAATTCCTCCTTTTTCCCAAAAAAACAAAAAGTATGATTGGTTATACTAATCATACTTTTTATCCATTAAAAAGTCAAGTAAAAACAAAATATACGGTTTTATCCCTCTATCATATCTGCAAAATACTTATGTACCCTTAAATCATCGGTGAGTTCCGGGTGAAACGCTGTAACCAGATGATTTCCCTGCCTTGCCGCAACCATGCGTTCATTGACGACGGCGAGTATCTGCACATCTTTACCGGCCTTGGTGATATAAGGCGCCCTGATAAAAACCATAGGGATTTTCCCGATGCCGCCAAAATCTGCATCCGCCCGGAAGCTCCCCAACTGCCTTCCATAAGCATTTCTTTTCGCCGTAATATCCATCGTCCTGATTCCATAGGATTCTTCCTCCTCTATATGCGAAGCAAGAAGAATCAACCCGGCACAGGTTCCAAACACAGGCATTCCGTTTTCTATTTCCGTTTTTACCGGTTCATGCAGTCCCGTATCATGTAGCAATTTTGCCATAACAGTGCTTTCGCCGCCCGGAATAATGATACCGTCATGTTCCTTTTCCATGTCCTTCTTCCCGCGTATCTGAAAGTGTTCTATTCCCAGCCTGTCCAGGCAGCTTCCATGTTCCGCAAAGGCTCCCTGTAATGCCAATACTCCTATTTTCAATCTATTTCCCTCTTTCCGCCATCAGCAGGGCAATTTCGGACTCATTGATGCCGACCATTGCCTCTCCTAAATCTTCCGATAATTCAGCAATCAGTTTTGCATCCTGATAATTCGTTACCGCCTGGACAATGGACGCCGCTCTTTTTTCTGGATTGCCTGATTTGAAGATTCCAGAACCGACGAAAACGCCTTCCGCCCCAAGCTGCATCATAAGCGCTGCATCCGCAGGAGTCGCCACCCCGCCGGCAGCAAAATTCACAACAGGCAGTTTCCCATTTTCATGCACATAACGCAGCAGTTCCACGGATACCTGGAGCTGTTTTGCCGCTTCATACAATTCCTCCCCGGAAAGATTCTGCACACGCCTTATTTCCGCATTCATGGCTCTCATATGGCGGACTGCCTGAATGACGTCCCCTGTTCCCGGCTCGCCTTTCGTCCGAATCATGGAAGCACCCTCGCTGATTCTGCGTAATGCCTCTCCTAAGTCCTTTGCCCCGCAGACAAATGGGACTTTAAATTGATGCTTATCAATATGGTACACATCATCCGCCGGGGAAAGCACTTCGCTTTCATCAATATAGTCAATCTCTATCGCTTCCAGAATCTGCGCTTCCACAAAATGTCCGATTCTGCACTTTGCCATCACAGGGATGGAAACCGCTTCCTGGATTCCTTTTATCATTTTGGGGTCGCTCATTCTGGAAACGCCACCCGCCGCCCTGATATCCGCCGGGATTCTCTCAAGCGCCATGACTGCGCACGCACCGGCTTTTTGCGCTATTTGTGCCTGTTCGGGCGTCGTCACGTCCATGATGACTCCGCCTTTTAACATCTGGGCAAGATTTTTGTTTAATTCATATCTGTCTTCTGACATTACAATGACCTCCGTTTATTTTTCCGCTGCGCCGAGTCTTACTTTTTATTGATTCTATCCAACACAATCCTCTCTTTCCTCTATGTCATCCACCGGGGGTTTTAAACCTTCTATCTGTAAATTATTTTTCCTGGCATAATCCCACAATGCTGCATGGACTGCCTCTTCTGCTAAAAGGGAACAATGCACTTTTACGGCGGGAAGTCCGCCAAGCGCTTCCTGCACAGCCTTATTGGTAAGCTTTAGAGCCTCTTCTATCGATTTGCCTTTAATCAACTCTGTCGCCATACTGCTGGTTGCCACTGCCGCACCACAGCCAAAGGTCTTAAACTTACAGTCCCGAATCATCTGGTTTTCGTCGATGTCAAGATAAATCCTCATAATATCGCCGCATTTCGCGTTTCCTACGGTTCCGACGCCGCTGGCATTCTCGATTTCTCCCACATTTCTTGGATTGCTAAAGTGATCCATGACCTTTTCACTGTATTCTATAATCTGACTCATCTATAACCATGCTCCTTTCTCAACCTTCGCCCCGTTCTTTTTTCATAAAATCTTCATAGAGCGGCGACATACTGCGGAGTCTCTCTACGATTTTTTTCAGTTCCTCAATCACATAGTCCAGTTCCTCTTTCGTGGTCTCATCAGAAAGCGTCAAACGAAGGGAACCATGCGCTATTTCATGGGGAAGCCCGATTGCAAGCAGCACATGGGACGGGTCAAGGGAACCGGAAGTGCAGGCGGAACCGCTGGATGCGGCTATCTCTTTCTGGTCAAGCAATATCAGCAGCGACTCTCCTTCGATAAACCGGAAAGAAAAGTTCGCATTATTGGAAAGGCGCCTGTCCTTATGCCCGTTCAGTCTCGTATAGGGTATCTCTGCAAGCACCCTGTCTATCAGATAGTCCCGTAATTCGCTTTCATAGGCATGCCGTTTCTCAAGCTCCCTATCTGCTATTTCCGTCGCCTTTCCAAAACCGATAATTCCCGGCGTATTATGGGTTCCTGCCCTCCTGCCCCGTTCCTGCGCTCCGCCGTGGATAAAAGAACCGATTTTTACTAAATTACGGATATATAAGATGCCTACGCCCTTAGGACCATTGATTTTATGGGCGCTTGCACTTAATAAATCAATGTTTAATTCCTCGACGTCAATCCGTTCATGCCCGTATGCCTGCACCGCATCTGTGTGGAACAGGATTCCGTTTTTGCGCGCAATTTCCCCGATTTCCTGAATCGGCTGAATCGTTCCTATCTCATTGTTTGCAAACATCACCGTAATGAGGATTGTGTCTTCTCTGACTGCCGCCTTTAATTCCTCCAGTCTTATGACCCCGTTTTCATCCACTCCCACATAAGTAATCTCAAAACCAAGTTTTTCCAGATACCCGCAGGTATGCAGGATTGCATGATGTTCTATCGTAGAGGTTATAATATGTTTTCCTTTCTCACGGTTTGCAAATGCAGCCGCTTGTAACGCCCAGTTGTCTGACTCGCTGCCGCCCCCCGTAAAATAGATTTCTTCCGGTTTCGCATTCAGGAAATCCGCAATTACGGCTCTTGACTCATCAATCGCTTTCCTGCTTTTTCCTGCGAAACGATAAATGCTAGACGGGTTTCCATACTGCTCTTTAAAATAAGGCAGCATTGCCTCATACACTTCGTCCCTTACCTTGGTTGTTGCTGCGTTATCCAGATAAATCAATCTACTCATCCTGCTAACCACCTCTATCGTATATTTATGCTCCCTATTCCTCACGCCTGTAAGGAACACTAATTTGCAAAAAGCGGCGTAGACAGATATCTGTCCCCGGAATCCGGCAATAATACCACGATATTCTTACCCGCATTCTCTGGTCTGGATGCCAGAATCAAGGCTGCTTTTAATGCCGCCCCGGATGAAATTCCCACAAGAATCCCTTCCGCTAAAGCAAATGCTTTTCCTTCTGCAAAAGCGTCTTCATTTTCTATGGTAATTACTTCATCATAAATCTTGGTGTTCAATACTTCTGGCACGAAGCCCGCGCCAATCCCCTGAATCTTATGCGCTCCCGGTGTCCCTTTAGAAAGAACGGGGCTTGTTGCCGGTTCTACCGCCACCACTTTGATATTCGGATTCTGTTCCTTTAGGTATTCTCCTACACCGGTCACTGTACCGCCTGTGCCGACGCCCGCCACGAAAATATCCACCTTTCCATCCGTCTGCTTCCAGATTTCGGGACCTGTGGTGGCTTTATGGACTGCCGGGTTGGCAGGATTTACAAACTGCCCAAGGATAATGGAACCCTCTATTTCCTGATTCAGCTCTTCCGCCTTTGCGATTGCCCCTTTCATTCCCTTTGCGCCTTCCGTAAGCACTAATTCGGCTCCGTATGCTTTCAAAAGATTCCTGCGCTCTACGCTCATCGTATCGGGCAGCGTCAGGATTGCCTTATAGCCTTTGGCTGCTGCCACTGCTGCAAGACCGATTCCCGTATTGCCGCTGGTCGGCTCGATAATCGTTGCGCCCGGTTTTAACTTTCCCGCTTTTTCTGCATCTTCAATCATGGCAAGGGCAATCCTGTCCTTTACCGAACCTGCCGGATTTAAGTATTCCAGCTTCGCCAAGATAGCTGCCCCCTCGATACCTGCCTTCTGACTGTAACGATTTAACTTTAAGATGGGGGTCCCCCCGATTAATTCCAATGCGCTTTCTTTGATTTCAGACATATCCTCTACCTCCATTTTCTTTGCTTCATTTATTACCTATCTTTTTAATAGGTGTTATAAGTTTTAATTTAAAAATATTATAGTGCCTTGATAGAGAACTGTCAATCCCTTTTTTCCATTTCCTCTCTTTGTGTTACTTATAGTCAGTCATAACCGGAGCTGATAACTACAGTCTGCTTTCCGCAAGTTTTACTCCATTTTTTACATATCCGTCCCCGAACCGCTCCCTTATCTGCCATGCATACCGCTCCTTAGCGTCTATGAATTTTTTCTCTTGAAAGCGTAAAACTTCCTGCACCTTTTTGGGGTACTCCCGATAAAACCGCTCCATTTCCTGTATCACAGCCAGGGCTGCATCTGCCCCGGAATAAGTTTCTCCGTCTGGCATTACTATTTTTACTGTTTTCAAATCGTAGTGCGCGGCATTTTTATAATTCTGTACCGCCTGTATCTGCTGTTTTTCATTAAGCTCTAACGCCGGTGTGGCAGCCAGCCAGCAGATTAACAACTGGGCAAAAGCCACATCCCGCACGTCCAACCCGTATTCCGCTAAAGGATTACAATCAATCATCCGCAGCTCCACATGATTTACCCCGTTTTCTACCAGGGAATCCAGGTCATTTACGCCTTTTGGCTTCAACCGGATTGGATAGTATAACTCGGAAGGCGCCTGTATCATTCCTTTGTCAATATATCCGCGTATGCTGTCCGCATAACTGACAAGACTCGCATAATCAAAGATGGGCGTGAAAAAATTCCAATACCCAAGCTCGCTGCACCGCACAGAAGCAAGCCCCAGAAATACATCTTCCCCGCATTTTCCTTTTTCCACATAGGAGCGGTCAAGCAGCGGACTTGCCGCAGTTGCAGCAACCATAATCCAGCCGTATGCAGCCAGCTTTTGCGCCAATTCCAGATATAGTTTATTTTTAAACTCTTTATAGTCATTTCCCCTGCTTTGCGCAAAAGCAGCGTTTAACAACTCTTCTGAAAAAGAATAGTTTAAATGAATCCCGCTGAATGCCATCTTATATCTTCCATACCTGTCGGAAAGATAATTCCGGTAACTTGTTTTTACACTTTCACTGCCGGTAAATTCCGCCACCGGGATATCCCCTTCGTTTTTTATGTAAGGCGGATTGGAAAAAGCCCACAAAAGTTCGGGCTGCGGCAAATGGTTTAAGGTATCCTGAATCCGGCGGTAATATTTTCCCAGCGCCTCTACGGCTCCCTGCGGGCTATACTCCACCCCCGTATTAATCTCTATCTGATTTTCGCAAAAGTCACGGACAATATGACTATCCCCTGGAAACGGATGCGGCGTATGCGCCAGATAACCGTCTTTATCCGTCCGCAGACTTTCCAACTCCAATCCAAATTCACCAAGCAAAAGCTTTTCTTTTATTTTTTCGATTGTAATATCTAACATATCTGAATGCTCCATTTTATTATAATGCAGAATAATCCAGAAATAAGGCTTCCATATCTTCTGGATTGTCAATATACTCATAATGATGATTGGTTCCCCTATATATCAATTCCCCAGCTTTCCACACGCCAAGTACGGACATGGGCACCGGCTTCCATTGGCGTTTTCCCAGCGGTCTTGTGGAAAAATAAACACAGCCTTCTTCTTGTAGGTAAAATAAAGAATCCGCGTAATTTGTATGCACATAAAGGCATTCCCCGTCAAAAATCAAAAGATTGGCCTTATTCCCTTCCACAATCCCGCATAAGATCCTATCAACCACAGTAAAACGCTCCTGCTCTGTCAGCGGATACCCCGTTTCTTCCTGCTTTTCGTCAATCTGGTCGATTAGATAGTAAAGAATCCGCTCACTGTCCGTCTGCCCCTCCTGTTTATAAAAATAGGAATCCAGCACCGGACACCGGAACATGGTCCCATTGTGCGCCAGCGTCCACCGTCTGCCAGAGCTGTCCTGTCTCACGAAAGGATGACAGTTTTCATATTCCATATTTCCCTTCGTCGCCAGCCGGATATGGGCGATGGCTTCCCGGATAGAAATCTCATGACGCAGCCGTTCTTTCAGGTAGACGCTGGCATCCGCCCGGATTGGCTCTTTTTCCAGGGAAGCCATGCCGTGATAGAACAATGCCAGCCCCCATCCGTGCGGGTGTTCCCTGCTATGGGAATAAAATTCCCATAAAAAATCATTGATTTTCGTTTTTTCCCTGCTGCATACACCAAATAATTCGCACATTACCGCTATCCTCTCTTCACTTCTGCTTCAGACATCTTTTAGGATTTCGCATTTTCCTGCCGGACGGCTTCCTTTAGCTGCGCCAGCGCTTTTTCCAGAATCACGCGCGGACATGCCACATTGAATCTCTCAAATCCCTCCCCGGCTTTGCCAAAGATGGCGCCGGAATCCAGCCAGAGATTTGCCTTTTGCACAATGAGTTCTTCCAGCTTAGCTTCCGATAACCCAAGCCTTCTAAAATCCACCCAGACAAGATACGTCCCCTCTGTTTCTATCATCGTAAGCTGTGGCAGTTCCCTTTCCAGATATTCTTTCATAAACCGGATATTGGCTTGTACATATTCCATCATTGCCTCATACCATCCGTTTCCGCAGCGGTACGCTGCCTCGCAGGCGGTCAGCCCTATGACGTTTAACTGGCTGTATCCTGCTGCCGCAATCTGTTTCTTAAACCGGCTGCGGAGTTTTCCATCGGGAATCAAAATATTCGATACCTGAAGTCCTGCAAGGTTAAATGTTTTGGCCGGCGAGGTACAGACAATGGATACTTCTTCCAACTCTTTTCTCAGATTGGCGAATACAAGATGCTTTCTGTTTCCCCACACGAAATCCTCGTGAATCTCATCGCTTACGACAATCACATGATGTTTTAAACATATTTCCCCTATTTTCAGCAGTTCTTCCTCTGTCCACACCCTGCCTACCGGATTATGGGGACTGCATAAGAAAAAGAGGGTTATTTTCTCTTCCACGATTTTTCTTTCAAAATCCTCAAAATCAATCCTATATTTTCCATCTTTTGTCAGAAGTAAGTCATTACTAACCACTTTCCTGCCATTATCCTCTATCACTTCTGAAAAAGGATAGTATACAGGGCGTTGAATCAGGACCGCGTCGCCTGCTTTCGTATATGCCTTTACCGCCATCGCCAGTGCAAACACTACGCCCGGTGTTTTCACAAGCCAGTTTTTTTCTATTTTCCAGCTATGCCGCCTGTCCATCCAGTCCGCCACTGCCTCAAAATAGCTATCTCCGCTCTCCGTATAACCAAAAATTCCATGTTCTATCCTTTTATGGATTTCATCCAGTATCTTTTCCGACGTCTGAAAATCCATATCCGCCACCCAGAGCGGCAGAACATCTTCCGGTTTCCCGCGCTTTATAGCAAAATCATATTTCAGGGAGTCCGTATTTCTTCTGTCAATCACTGTATCAAAATCAAATGTTTCTTCCCGCATAAATGCACTCCTTTTTATCCAAACGATTCTATTGCCTGTTTCAAATCTGCTATTAAATCATTCTTATCTTCAATCCCTGCCGAAAGCCGCAGTATCCTATCGGTAAGCCCGTTTTTTATCCGTACTTCTTCCGGCACATCCGCATGGGTCTGCGTTACCGGATAGGTAAGAAGCGTTTCCGTTCCGCCCAGACTTTCTGCGAAAGGAATCAGCCTGGTGGACTTTAAGATATGAAGCGCAAGTTCCCTGCTTTCCACCTCAAAAGTCAGCATACTGCCAAACCCGCTTGCCTGGCTTTTACAGACTTCATACCCCTTGCTGCCCGGTATCCCCGGATAATAGACCTTTTTCACGTTAGGCTCGCACAAAAGATATTCCGCCAGAGCCTTCGCGTTTTCCTGCGCTTTTTCCATACGAAGCGGCAGTGTTTTCACTCCCCGGAGAATCAGCCAGCTATCAAAGGGCGAAAGTCCCGAACCCACCGTCTTTATGAGGAACCGGAGTTTATCCGATATTTCCTGCGAATTAGTCACGATAAAACCTGCCAGCGTATCATTGTGCCCGCCCAAAAACTTCGTGCCGCTATGAATCACGATATCCGCACCCAGCTCAAAGGGTTTCTGGAAATAAGGGGACATAAAAGTATTGTCCACAATCAGGATAAGACCATGTTTCTTGGCAATTCCAGCGATTTTACGGATATCTACCACATTCATCATCGGATTGGTGGGCGTTTCAATATAAATTGCTTTGGTATTTTCCTGTATGTAATCTTCTACATCTTCTGTAGAACAGTCGATATGACTGAATAAAATACCATTTTTCTCATTCACATTCTGGAAAAGCCGGATACTGCCACCGTACAAATCTGCATCCGTAATCAGATGGTCTCCCGGTCTAAACAATTCCATCATCGCTGTAATCGCCGCCATCCCGGAAGAAAATGCCAGTGCATCGATTCCTCCTTCTAAGGCAGCCACTATTTTTTCCACCTGCTGCCTCGTAGGATTCTGCAACCTGCTATAATCAAATCCTGTGCTTTTCCCCACTTCCGGGTGCGCATAAGTCGCCGTCTGATAAATTGGAAAGCTGATTGCTCCTGTCCTATCCTGCTCATAATCCCCGCCGTTTCCATAGATACATTTGGTTGCAAAATTATAATTCATTATTTTTTCCCTTTCCTTGATTACCTACGTTTTCTGTGGTAAGATAGGTTTTAAAATAACAAACCGCATCCTATTGACGGAACAAGGAGGTAATCAATTTGAAAATTTCTACTCGTGGAAGGTACTCCTTCCGCATGATGATAGACTTAGCGCAGCACTATAATGAAGGTTTCATCGCACTCAAAGATATTTCTGCCAGACAGAATATTTCCAAAAAATATCTGGAACAGATTATCCCGTTTTTAAACCGCAATAACCTGCTTCTTGCCAACAAGGGGCATATGGGCGGCTATCAGCTTGCAAGACACCCCAGCGAAATTACCGTCAGGGAAATCTTAGAAAGTGCGGAAGGCAGTCTTACGCCGGTAAGCTGCATGGACAACACTCCCAACCGTTGTGAAAATGCAAACAACTGCATTACCCTGCCTGTCTATCAGGGGCTTTATAAGGTCATACTCGATTACCTGAATGGAATCACACTTGCCGACGTCATTAACAGAAAAAATGACAATTGCGAATACTATATCTGACCTATCGCCCTTTGTCGCTGCCATATTTTTTTAAAATCTGAATATATTCCTGCCCTATGATGCTCAAGGGCATATTCTTCCTCTTGATGTATCCGATTGTCATGGAATCGGATGTGTCCAAAGGAACGGAAACATAATTTCCGCCATTCAGATTTCCGCAGATAATGCCGGAGCAGAGCGTATACCCATTCATGCCCACCATGAGGTTCAGCATGGTTGCCCTGTCATTCGCCTTGATAATCTGTTTATAATGCAAGGTACTGAGTACTTCCTCTGCAAAATAAAAGGCATTTTTATCTCCCTGGTCAAAGGATAAGCATGGATAAGGTTCCAATTCCTCAAAGCTGATTTTCGCCCTGTCCGCCAGCGGATGTCTGCCGGAAAGATAGACGGAAATTCCGCAATCAAATAACGGTACAAATTCCAATCCATTTTCCTTAAAAATCTTATCTAACGCTTTCTGGTTAAAATCATTTAAATACAACACGCCGATTTCACTGCGCCTGTCCCTGACATTTTCTATCACTTCATAGGTTTTGGTTTCATGCACTGCAAGCTCAAATTCATTCATGGAAAATGTTTTCCCAAGCTCGATAAAGGCTTCCACCGCAAAGGAGTAATGCTGCATGGATACGGAAAATTTTTTCTTCTGCCCCTTATCCTGTGTATAGCGTTCACTGACCATCTGGCTTATTTCCACTATTTGCCGGGCATAACTTAAAAACTCCTCCCCTTCCGCCGTTATCACGATTCCCTTATTAGAGCGAAGGAAAATCTGCGTATGCAATTCTTCTTCCAAATCCCTGATTGCCCCGGATAGGGCCGGCTGGGAAACAAATAGCTCCGCCGCTGCTTTATTCATGGACTTTTTTTCTGCAACTTTTACTACATAAATTAGCTGTGATAGTGTCATCCCTGTGTCTCCTTATGTCTAGTAAGTCTATTGTTTTAATAGGTTATTATTATAACATAGGTTTGGGAAATCTACTATAGATTAATTTCTGTTTTCTTACAGCACTTAATTTTCAGTCAGCATTTAGGTTTCGTGCCGTCAGGACAGACATAAATCCCTTAAAGGCGCGCTTTCGCTCCGTGAAAAACGCAGCGGTACTAAGTTCAAAAGCCGCGCTGCGCCTTTTTCACTAAGTGCCGGCGTTTTTCAAGGGCCTTCGCGGGATTTATGTCTGCCCTGCCGATTCAACAGTAAAGAGCTGACTGAAAATTGAGTTCCTTGCAGTCCCTGGTGCGCCTTCCGAATCCGTAACGGATACCCTATTATATCTTGCTATTTGTTCTTTGTATAATATCAATATCTTAGAAGTTGTTATAAGGAAAAGTTATAGCAATGAAAAATATAAGCCAGTCTATTAATTTAGGCTGGCTATTGACAACACTTGCAATTACAATTATATTCTTTCTAAACTTGGATATTCACTCTTTTCTATTAAAGTAATATTATCAACTGTTTCTGATAACTCCTGCGCATCTCCTTTGGAATCTTCAAATAATACTAGTTCAACATTTTGTCCCAAATCTTTTATAATTTTCACAACACCTGCGAAGTCAGCGTCCCTTGAAATTAATATGGCAATATCATAAGCTTTATTATAAGCATGTTTTAACATTTCTACAGCAATATTTACATCTGTTCCCTTGTCTACTTGTGTGACAAACGTATCCAAAATATCTTCATTGCATTTTGGACACTTAACCCCTGCACGAGTATCAATTTTGATTGTTTTATTTTGCAATCTTCCTGTCACTACCTGTGTATACGGAATTTTATTTATCTGTTGTAAAAACGGACCATTGGTAGCAGTCTGACTTGTAAAATAATATGTACGAAGAACATCTACATCTACATATTTCTGCTTTATAAGTTCAATATATTTTTGAATATCCAGTTGTTTTCCAGACATGGCTTTCTTCCAATCATAAAAAACATTACTGCCATCAATAAAAATCATTCCCTTTTTCATTTGTAACCCCCAAAATAAAATTACCCATCACTTTATAAAATTATAAAAGCGATGGGTGGTTTAATTACATGGTTACCCATGGGTTTAAATTGATTTGATTATATCACACACAGAGAAATAATCAAGTCATTTTTAGTATTTCCATAAACAAATACTATTATAAATTTAAAATCCACAATAAATAAAGACCTTTCAAAGCAAAATTCCCTTGAAAAGCCTTCATTTTCAACCTTTGTGAGAGCTGCTGACGGGAATCGGACCCGTGACCTCCGCACTACCAATGCCCGATACCGCTTTTTCTGCGTTATCACAGCTTGTTCCAAGTGG
>JAMPHJ010000140.1 GCA_023663465.1 Muribaculaceae bacterium
CGGCATCTAAGTACCGGCGTTTTCACAGTACCTGCTTTTGGAGTTGTATATTCTGCACAACTACATATTTCTAAACTTCAGTTTCGCAATTGCCTATTATGAAGAAGTTCTCATCTACAATATCTAGTAGATGATTTACTTATACTTCTTTATATTGTACTAAATTTTCTCTCAATAAGCAATATGTTTTGCACATGGAAAACGATTTCCAAGATGAATCTTCTATAAAAGCAGCTTATATGCCGGACGCAAAAGCCTCATTCAAAGGCTCGCAGCCTTTTAGTACAAATCTGCCCGCCTCAATAATTGGAATTTCTGCTCCATCCCTTGTCACTACGGATAATTTGCCGAGTTCGTCGTAGGGAATCGTAATGTCAGTGTGGCAGTTAAAATAGGCCCTAGCGGGGTCGGTTTTTCTAAGAAGGGACACTTCGTTATCCCTTGCAATAATCTCTTTTCCGTCCGGGTTATAGACCTGCACTTCCTCTGCATGGGAATAGCAGGTATCGCCCAGGGCAAAGTGGGGGCCGGTTTTTTCTGCAATCAGAATCGGCATCTTATCCTCGATTCCGAATTTCCGTGCCGCCACATAAGCGGTTGTATTCGTTCCGATGGCAAATTCACCCATCGGCAGCGTATCGTGGTGGAATAAAACGTTGTCCCGGATATATTTCTGGTTTTCCTGCTTTGTCTCAAAATTCCCGCAGTTATACTCCGTAATCATACCATCCTGAAACCGGATTTCGATATCCTTATATTCCAATTCATTTAAGAAAACCCTCGTAACATGCAGGATTCCTTCCGTCCCTGCAAGTTTAGGAGAGGTGAAAACTTCCCCTACCGGAATATTGACATCCGCCACACAGTTTTCAAAATTCGTCTCTTTCCCGGGGTCATTAAGCGTATGCAGTTTTATTTTCAAATCGGTGCGGTTTGCCCCCATTCCCTTGACCAGCACAGAATCGCCCTTATCCAGCGTATCGATAATCGTCTGCTGGATATCCCGGTACAGTTGATAGTCCAGTGTATTAATGCGGATGATTTCATCAAAAATCTCATCGTAGCGCTCCCCGATTTCCGGCACCGGAAAGGCAATAATCGTGAAACTTCTTTCTTCGCCTTTGATATAGCGGTTCTGTAAATCGCCCGCTTTGGCGGCATATTCCACGGATAGTTTCTGCTGCTTTTCACTCAGTCTGCACGCCGCTTCTTTATTCTGTGGCACAAAAGGCTGTTCCCCGAAAATTTCTAAAACTGCCGGACCGCCGAAAACGCCCGCTTCTTCCTTATATTTCTCAAAAGCATTCTGCATACATTCCAGCTTGCGTCCCACAAGCGTCTTATCCAATATAAGCGCCTGGTCTTCTTTGTGGTCGTAATCGAACTGTTTATTCGGATTGGCGCCAAAATACCCTCTCTTATGCACGCCAAGCCCCTGGAAAACATTGGTGGCGGCACGGTAAATCGTGGGTTTTAAGCCGATTTTATCAAAATTGCGTATTGCTTCTCTCATCATACGCTCAAAGCCAAGACAATATTGCAAATTGACGGTCTTTTTCTTCGAGATATCCTTATTGCCCACTTCAAAGCCGATGCGGTATCCTTCGGTATAAGTGTCCGCCATCAGCCGGATGGTTTCTTCTGGCAGCCCTGCAAGATGCTTCGCCGTCTGGATTTCATTTTCCGTCACATACTCGCCGTAATAATATAAATAACGGATATCGGACAAATCGCTTTCCATAATGATTTTCGTCGCAAAATTCCGCTCAGGCAGCACCATAGACGCCACTTTTTCTTCACTTTCCGTCTCATAATAGTCGCTGACATACCAATAGATAATCTGCTGGATTTCTTCTGCATCGGGCAGTGCGCCGGCATCTTCACCTTCCTTGGCCGCACAGAGAAACGCCTGATAGATTTCCAGCAGCAGCTCCATCCGAATCACCATCCCATACAGCGACTGCTCGTATACCGCCGGTATCATGCCGCGCAGCTCCGCACAGACAAAAGAAAGCAGTCTGCCCATTGACTCACCCAGACAATCTGCTGCATAGGCGGGATTGGCATAACTATGCTCGTAATTCTCTGGCAGAATGTCTTCATAAAGCGCCCGGTTCCTGCGATGCAGCTCTTCCAAAGGCGCCTCATATAAACCGCCTTTCCCGATAAAATCCCAAGTTTCCTTCATACGCAGAACAAACGCCGCCATCGCTGCAAAATATTTCTGATAGGCGTCGCCACATTCCTTTTCTTCCGGTATCCGTCCAATTCTCTCAAGCGCCAGTGCAAACCGCTCCGTTTCCAGCTCCGCCTTCTGAGATGTTGTCATATTTTCCTGCATTTTGATAACCATGCTCCTTCCTGCTATGCTTGATACTTTCCAGAGAATTGCGAAACAAAGATTTTACAGCCGTCCATTGTACAGAATATATAATCCAACACAGGCACGCTCTCGCTACGGTTCAAACGCAGCGGTACATAAGATGCCAAAATACGGCATCTAAGTACCGGCGTTTTCACAGTACCTGCTTTTGGATTATATATTCTGCACAACTACACATTTTTAAATGCTAGTTTTGCAATTCCCTAATGATGATGCCTCTATCCCCCGATTTCATACGCTCCCGCGTACAAAATAATGCTTACAACTGCCAGTGCCAGCACATTTAGCACAATCCCCAGATAGGAAAAAAAGTAATACTTATCTTTTTCTGTCCGGGAAACTACTCCCAGCGCTGCGCCCCCTAAGGCAAACAGCGTCACAAGCAGGGCGGCGGTTCCATACTGCCTGGGAATATCCCCGGCGTTTCTGATACTCATCGTAACCGCATATCCAAGTGTCGCCAAAGAAATCACCCCCAGAATGGTTGACATAATTCCCTTCTGCGTATGACTCTTATTGGTAAAGATATAACTATTTTTACGGCTCATAATAAATTCCGCGCCCTTTCTTATTTTATGATGAAAACTACAAAAAGTCAGGCCCGGCAGCCTGACTTACAAACTCGTCTTCTTAGAATATGATTTTACTCCTGCCCGCCAGAAGCTTTGCGCCGCCGATAATAAGAAGAATACCGCTTGTCACTCCAAGAATCAGGGAAACCACCCCGACCGCAATATTCATGGCGCCGGCGCCTCCCATCGTTTTATAGGTTCTCTCTTCCATCTTACATCATTCCTTTCCGAACTACCGGATACACAATTCGCAAATCCGGCGCATTCAAAATTTTAATTTTCACTTTGCTCCATACTGTTCATAATATGCATCAATCGCCGCTTTCCTCTCATCGTCGATATAGACGCAGCCCTGATATGGCTTATTATATAAACAGGATACCACTTCTTCCATCGTCACAATCGCATTGGCTTCAAATCCGTATTTATCCCGGATTTCCTCTAATGCGCTTTTCGTGCCTTCCAGCCCTTTTTCCATCCGGTTTAAAGACACTATCAGCCCTTTTACCTCTACATCCGCCTGTGCCTTTAAAATCGGGAAGGTCTCTTCAATCGATTTGCCGGAAGTGGTAACGTCCTCAATGATAACGACCCGGTCCCCGTCCTGTAACTTACTGCCCAGCAGAATGCCGGTATCGCCGTGGTCCTTTACTTCCTTCCGGTTAGAACAGTATCTTACTTCCTTATCATACAATTCGCTGATTGCCATCGTCGTGGCAACCGCAAGAGGAATCCCCTTATACGCCGGTCCGAACAGCACGTCAAAATCCAGCCCATAATGATCATGAATCGCCCTTGCATAATACTCGCCCAGCTTCCGCAGCTGCTTCCCCGTCACATATGCCCCCGCGTTCATAAAAAAGGGGGATTTTCTTCCGCTCTTCAAGGTAAACTCACCAAATTTAAGAACCTGGCTGTCTATCATAAATTCGATGAACTGCTGTTTGTAATCCGCCATATCCCTAAAAACCTCCCTGCATATCGGCTTTTGCTCTTTAATCACTTCGGTAAATATTTTTCCCAATTTTACCACATTTTACAAGGATATTCAATCATTTTTGTTTTTTCGTTCCATCGTGTTTTTTTCGCGTTTTTTCGCTGAAAAATTTCTTGTGGTATCAGTTATAAAGAATTATAATAATAGATAGGTGGCGGCATGTACCATCAATTCATAGGATAAGTAAGGTGTTGGAAATGAAAAAAACTGAGTATCTGGCAACCAAAATAATAACGCCAATGTATGTACTGGGATTAGTTGGAATGTTCCTCGTTGTGATATTAGTACATTTCACCAGACAGTCTAACGGCACTGAAAAACCTATGAGCGATTATACGAATATCAGCGGCGAATGGACACTTGACCGGGAAGGGACACAGCCGGCGGATTTAAGTAAACTCGGAGACTATATGGACGAGGAAACAGGTGTTCTGTCCATCTATCATAGACTTCCTGAGATGGACGATGACAGGAGTCTGATATTTCGCTCTAAAGATGTCTATACCAAAGTGCTGATTGATGATGAGGTCATCTACGAGACAAACGTGTATGATTCAAGATTTTACAATCGTTCTCCTGGAAACTTGTGGAATATTGCCAAATTTCATCCCGACTACGCAGGGGAATTAGTGGAAATACAGATTTATATGGTGTATGATACCAATGCGATTACCCTTGACAGTACGTTATGGGGCGATAAAGCAGATATCATTATGGCTTTCTGCATGAAGAATATCTGGGGAATTACCGTAAGTATGCTGATGGTTGTCGTAGGTATCGTCTTGATAGTGCTTGATTTGATGCCAGCTTACCGCAAAACGTGGAAACATCATGGTATGATTTGGCTTGGGCTGTATTCGATACTGATTGGCATATGGAGTGTCCTTGAGACAAACACCCCGCAGTTTTTTGTAGCCGACATGCGTATCCTGCAGATGATTTGCAATATGATTATGATATTGGACAGTATGCCGCTGTTATTATATTTAAACTGCGAATTTCACATCTTTAAGAACAGGTTTATGAGAATATTCTGCTATGCCGATGCAGTCTACATCCTGGCAGCTGCGGCAATACAGCTTTCCGGAATAAATGACCTGCACGGATTGCTTTCGGGAGCGATTCTGACACTGGTGGTAAGCTGTATATCACTGCTGATATGGGTAGTTACTAACCTTAGAAAAATGTTCAAAAAACATCAGTCCAATCAGTCGATTCTGAATTATATATTACAACTGGCAGGACTGTGTTCCTTGTGGATTTCCGCATTGTGTGAAATGCTGCGCTATTCTTCGCAGTCTGACCATATGGACAGAGCAGAATATATCCGGGTTGGAATGCTTGTCTTTGTCTTATGCCTGGCAATAAGCAGCCAGCTTGAGACGTACAAGCTGCTCACAAACGGCATGAAATATGATATTATCAGCAGTCTTGCATACTCAGACGGTCTGACCGGACTTGGCAACAGGACAGCTTATCTGGAACAGCTTGAAGAATATACAAGTGGACAGACGGAAATTTCACAGCTTGGAATTGTATTTCTGGATGTCAATAATCTGAAAAAAGTCAATGATAATCAGGGGCATGAAAAGGGCGATGAACTAATCACGGTTGCAGCAAAAATCATATCGGACAGTTTCGGTAAATTCGGGAAATCATACCGCATTGGCGGCGACGAATTTTGTGTACTGATGACAGGAGCGTCTTTACAGAAAAACTATGAAACGGGACTTGAGGAATTTCAGAGACTGATTGATGAGGCAAACAAAGCACAGTGGTATACCTATACGGTCCAGATTGCCAACGGGTTCAGCATATGCAATACCATCAATCAGGAAAAAATTGACGAGACCGTTATGGAAGCGGATACAGCAATGTATGCCAACAAAAAGATGCTGAAAAGCCTGACAGCGGCAGTAGGTTAGGGAAACGTTGCTGCTGCTATACTATCTTCAACCGGTAAAATTTATACAGGAATCTGCATAGATACCTGCTCGACTTTAGGAATTTGCGCTGAAAGAAATGCTATCTTTCATATGATAACGAATGGGGAACAAGAGATTGAAAAGGTTCTTGCTATCATGCCAAACGGAAAATCAGGCGCTCCATGCGGCGCCTGCCGGGAGTTAATGGTTCAGCTCATGCCGGATAACTATCAGAAAATTGAGATACTTCTTGATTATGAGAAAGAGAAAATAATTACATTGGGGGAACTTACTCCTGAATGGTGGATATAAGTTTTATTAAGTGCACCATGTTATATTAGAGTAGCCTGAGAAGCTGTATCAACTCATGTGGCTCGTCGGTGCCTGATACGGTCTGTCTGGTGTCAAACTGTGAGAAACGGTTTGCTTTATAGAAAGCCAATAATTTTTCTTCATTCTCTGCTTCCAAAAATACCACCATACCACCAAGCATATATTGCGCATGCTCAATCACAGTCCATACCAATTCAACCAGCTCTTTCCCGGTAATTCTCATATTTGCGCCATCTATATAATTTTTACCAAGCTGTGCGATCAAATAAGCCGACATATTATATGTATCTGAACTCTTATCCAATTCACTGATGCGCAGCAATTTTC
>JAMPHJ010000141.1 GCA_023663465.1 Muribaculaceae bacterium
GTTTGTGCTGACGTTTGCAACGTCCGGCACAAACATCGCAGGATATTGGCAGCATAGAGGATTAGATTGAAAAAGAGGGTTAGTATGGCAGAACAAAAAAGAGATTATTATGAAGTGCTCGGCGTAGAAAAAAATGCGGACGATGCAGCGCTGAAAAAAGCATATAGAGTTCTGGCTAAGAAATATCATCCCGATATGAATCCCGGAGATGCGGAAGCGGAGAAGAAATTTAAAGAAGCGTCGGAAGCATATGCGGTGCTTAGCGACCCTGAGAAAAGACGGCAGTACGACCAGTACGGTCATGCCGCCTTTGAACCAGGCGCGGGAGGCGGCTTCGGCGGCTTTGACTTTAACAGCATGGATTTCGGCGATATTTTCGGCGACCTTTTCGGCGACTTCTTCGGCGGCGGACGCAGGGGCGGCAGAAACAACGGTCCCATGAAGGGAGCGAATCTTCGGACCAGCGTAAGAATTACTTTTGAAGAGGCAATCTTCGGCGTCGAGAAAGAGATAGAGCTTACCTTGAAGGACGAATGTAAGACCTGCCATGGCAGCGGTGCGAAGCCTGGAACCAGCCCGGAAACCTGCCCGAAGTGCGGCGGAAAAGGGCAGGTAGTCTTTACCAGCAACTCTTTCTTCGGTACGGTCAGAAATGTACAGACTTGCCCGGACTGTCATGGAACGGGTAAAGTCATTAAAGAAAAATGCCCGGATTGCCGTGGAACAGGCTACATTGCGAACAAGAAGAAAATACAAGTTTCCATCCCGGCGGGCATTGACAACGGACAGAGCGTAAGAATCCGGGATAAAGGCGAACCAGGAACAAACGGAGGTCCAAGAGGCGACCTGCTGGTAGAGGTTATCGTGGGACGCCATCCGATTTTCCAGAGACAGGATACCAATATCTACTCCACGGTTCCCATGTCCTTCCCGGTAGCCGTACTCGGCGGCGAGATTATGATTGATACCGTAGACGGAAAAGTCATCTATGATGTAAAACCCGGTACGCAGACGGATACCAAAGTCCGCCTGAAAGGAAAAGGCGTGCCGTCGCTGCGAAACAAAGACGTCAGAGGCGACCATTACGTCACCCTCGTCGTCCAGGTGCCCGACAAGCTGTCCCGCGAAGCGAAAGACCTCTTGCGCCAGTTTGACGAACACAGCGGCAACACCTTGAATCTGGCGAAACAGGCAGCTTCCGGCGGCGAGGAACCTAAGAAAAAGAAAGGGTTTCGGAAATAGCAGGGAGCAAATCCGGCATGGAAACATCTAAAATAAGAGCATAGAAAACCCCGGCATTTTGATAGGAATGCAGGGGTTTTTTTGGTGCGCAAATTCCGGTATCCGTCAAATAGTGTAAAATTCGATAAAAAGTATTGTGGATTTTTAGCAATTTTTTTCGGGGGGGGGGTACTTGGCTTTGACTGGAAGGTGTGCTAGAATAAGGGCAGTATCTATATTGCATGGCGAATTGAGGACAAGGGGAGGTCAGTTGTCTTACATAGCATGGGGTTGGAGAAAATCTATGGGAAGGGGGCAATGAATGAGGAAAAAAATGGTGGCGATAGTCATAGCAGGTATCGTAATAGTCGTTGGAATTTTTTTTGCGGGGTGGTATTTTATGTTTTGCCATTTGGGAATCGGACCGGCATTTCCATTTCTTCCGGTGAAAAATGTGGAAATAAGGATGGAAAGTATAGGGATTCTTGCTGAAGATCAATTGATGACCACGATAGGAACGCAGGAGGAAGCAGAATATCTTGCGAGCCAGTATGGTATTGAGCTGGTGTCTTTTGCGGACGGAGTGGCGACATATAAGACGGATGAAGACCCGAATGAAGTAATTGCAAGAGGTGAGGAAAACGGATATTTGCCACTTTATCTGAATTATATCAGAAATAGCAACTAGATTGGGAAAAAGGTGGGGACAGACAAACCCCGAATAAGGTAAGGAGGATATGAGTAAAGACATGAAATATAAGAGAAAAGCTGGAAAAATTACATTAGCATTGTTGTTATCTGTAATAATGCTTGCAGAGTCAACCGCTGGAGCGGCGGTTACCTATGCTGCTGAAAATGCCGGCGGACAGGTAATTAGCGTAGATGAAAATATTGATAATGAAGTAGAAAATACAGCGGATGATGCTACGGAAGCCGGAGCTGGAACAGAACAGGATGCTTCTGATGAAACTGGCGCTGAACAGGATGCTTCCGGCGAAGCGGGGTCTGGACAGGATGCTTCCGGCGAAACGGAAACAGAACAGGACGCTTCCGGCGAAGCGGGATCCGAACAGGACGTTTCCGGTGAAACCGGCTCAGAGCAGGACAATCCTGAAACGGGCGACCAGAAAGAAGACAACGGCGGAAATGTTTCTAACGAAGACGGTTCCGACGAGAATGAGGAAAAGGAACCGGATGAGGACGTTTCTGATGAAACCAAAGAAGATGACGTAGATGCAGAAACAGAAGAACTGGAAGAGGCAGAAGACAAGACACTTGATGAAGAGGCGGATAAACAGGATGATGAAGAGGGGTTGGACGGATTTTCTGCAATGCCATCCGGCTATTCGATTTCTTCCGCCCAGAAAGAAGAAAAAAGAAACCTGGCGGACAGCATGAGCTTATTTGATGATTCCGGTGAAGGCACTCTTTATGCTGCAAGGGAAGTATTTGCTTTTGCAGATACGCTGGAAGAGGCGGAAGCAATTGCAGCAGCTTATCATGCAGAACTTATCGAGTATGATGAGGGAGTTGCAGTCTTAAAATTAGCGGAAGACATTTCTGTTGGCAGGGCATTGCGTGTTGCAGCGTCGCTGGATAATAATTTACCGGCAGTATATCCTAACTATTATCGATATGCCAGTGTAGACGCCCAGCCTTCTGTGGAAGAATCTTCAGGACTGGAAGTTACAAGCGAAGAATATGATGCTGCTAATATAGATGCAGCAGACGAGGTTAGTAATGAGACGGCGATGGCAGTGCCTTCCGGCGCGACTTATAACGACCCCGATCTTACGGAACAGTGGCAGCATAACAGTGTCGGCTCTTTATATGCATGGGATAAGGGCTATCAAGGACAAAACGTTAAAGTCGCGATTTTGGATAGTGGCGTAACTGCGCATGAAGACTTAACAATTGCAGAGGCGGTAAACAAAGTGACAAGTGAGGGTGCGGTAACCGATGATGTAGAGGGACATGGAACCCATGTAGCCGGCATTATAGGCGCAACCTTAAATAATAATATGGGCGGCGCAGGGATTGCTCCGAAGGCAGAGCTCTATAATGTCAGAGTGCTGGGGAATAGCGGGTCAGGCAGCGATGCCCAGATTATTCAAGGGATTTATTGGGCAATGGATAAAGATGTGGACATTATCAATATGAGTCTGGGAGGCGTTGGCTATGATCCGGCATTCCAGCAAGTTGTTAATGAGGCATACGAGCAAGGAATCGCAATCTTTGCAGCAGCCGGAAATGATGGCGGCGCCAATAAGGATTATCCGGCAGGATATGATCATGTCATCTGTGTGGCAGCTACCGCTTCCAATAATTCGAGGGCTTCCTTTTCTAACTATGGTGCGTGGGTAGATTTGAGTGCACCGGGGCAGGATATTTATTCTACATATAGCAAAGGTGGACTGAAGTATAAGTATTTGGACGGTACTTCCATGGCATGCCCGGTGGCAGCCGGGGAAGCGGCAGTTATTTTATCTGCGAAATTATCTGCTTTGGAGGGCAAGACAGGCGGCGCTAAAGTGGACGCCTTGGAAAAGATTATGAAGGACAGCGCTGTTTCCATGGGTTCCGGTATGGGAAAAGGCGTTACAAACCTTCCGAAAGCATTAGGCATCAATGTATTATCTGTAAAGCCTTCAACGCCTGTCATTGCGGTAGAAAAAAATATAGATAATGAAGATACTTTGAGCGTCAAAGTCACGATAACCGCTGATGCCAGAACGACGATTTACTATTCGACAAATGGAAAAGCGCCTGCTTATAAGAATGGCGCATGGTCTAATGCAACAGTGTATACAGGACCAGTTACAATTAACAACGTGAAGAGCGGGACAATACAGGCGGTTGCAATCAATGAAGCCGGATTAGTCAGTAAAGTAAAAAAGGCTACATTTAAACTGCAGCCACGCGTAAAAAGCATTCAGATTTCCGGGGTATCCCAGATCGTTCCTGGCAAGTCCACGCAGTTAAAAGCAGTGGTAACCCCCGATTATGCCGCCAATAAACAGGTTACATGGACGATTGCCAAAAAAGGCGGCACAGCAGAGGAAGCCAAAAGCGCCGGCGTATCGATTAATAAAAACGGGAAAGTATCAGCGACAAGACAAGCGCAAGCGGGAGAGTATACCGTAACAGCGACGGCAAAAGATAAATCGGGTGTAAGTCAGACTTATTCTGTAACGGTTATTACTGCCGTAAAGGTGAAAACAATAACCCTTTCCGCCAAGGCTAAAACGCTTGAGAGACCTAAAGACCCATCCTATGATGTGTTTGCTACGGCAGCGGTAGTTGTAAACGAAGGCGCGGCAGCGGCTGTTGCGGAAGATTTTATATGGACGAGCAGTAACGCCAAGGTGGCGGCGGTCAGTGATAAAGGTGTAGTTACGCCGCTGACGCCGGGCAAGACGACAATCACTGCATTGGCAAATGATTCCAGCGGTAAGAAGGCAACCTGTACGATTACGGTTAAACAATTGGCAACAGGCGTAACGATATCAGGAAGCCAGGCGGTTGCCAAAGGAAAGAAAATCACATTGAAAGCAGCGGTAGCGCCTGCAAATGTAAGTAATAAAAATGTTACCTGGAAGATTACGGATGAAGCCGGAAACGGGATGACAGCAAAAGATAACGGCATATCCATTAATGCCAAAGGCGTTGTGGCAACAACAGCAAAGGCAGTTCCCGGGACATATAAGGTTACGGCAACGTCAAAAGATACTGCCCAGAAATCATCGGCTGCATACACTATTACGGTAAGAGATGCTGCGAGCGCCATTACTGGTATTACATTAGACAGCAAAAAGGCGACGATTTTCAGAGTGACTAATGGTTTTGGGGCGCCGACAACAGTAACTTTGACGGCAACCCTGAAAGGGGGCAGCGGTTCCGAAGATTACACTGTCACAAGCAGCAATGAGAATATTGCGGTTGTAAAAAATGTACCTAAAAATGCTACTGGCGATAAGGTAACATTTACTGTACAGGCTGCCGGAAAAACAACCGGTAAAGCAACAATTACCATCGCATCAACCGATGGCAGTAATAAAAAAGCAACCTGCGCGGTAACTGTTGTAAATCCGGTTTCTAAGATCAATGTTGCGCCTGCAACGGGAAGCAGTCACTATATTGTACCGGGCAAGTCTTTGACATTTAAGGCAGCTTTAGAGACAGAGTATGGCGCTATTTCTAATAAAAATGTGACGTGGAAGATTGTTACACTTAAATATAATAATACAACCGAATCATGGGAAGATACTGATGAGAACAGTAACGACTATGGGGTATCCATTAATGCGTCGAACGGTAAAGTAACAGCAAAAGGGAATGCAAAGACTTATGCTCGTGGATATCGGATAGAAGCGGAAGCAAAGGATGGAAGCCATGCAAAGACAGCATATGCGTATGCTGTACAGGTGGTGGAAAAAACTACTAAGTTGGCATTATATGATATACTCACAGATAATGATGGAGATATTATTGGGGTTAAGGAAAAGAGTACAAAATATACATGGCTACAGCCTCTTGCCTGGGGCGGGAATGTCTATATGTTTGACTATTGGGGCACAGGATCTGGCGGTTTTACGGTTTCATCTTCCAATCCAAATGTAGTCTCTGCAACGCTTAGTAGTTCAGGCGGTTATTATTTTTTGAATCTTGCTACATACAAAAAGGGTAGTGCAACAATTACCATTAAAGCAATGGATGGAAGCGGGAAACAAGTAAAATATAAGTTTAAGATAACATAGAATGGAACAAAAAATCTGAAGCAGATAAGCAGAGGATGCTCTAGGATAGTAGAAAGGAGCACCCTCTGTTTTATGGTGCGCCCTGCGGCGCACGTTTCTAATAGGTGAAAGTCAGGAAAGGAATTGTTACATGGAAACTGTTGGAAATATTTGTCAGCGGGCGTTTTCCAAATTGAGAGGTTTGGAAGACGCCCTTTATCATGGTTCTTTTGCCGGATTCATCTGATAATTTTTTAACAATCGCGCTGTCCCAGAAGCTATCATTTTCATACTCTAACAAAATCAAAGCAGACCAAACTCCCGGAACAACTGCTCCTGATATTCCGAGTCCTGCGCCGCCCGGATTAGGTCATCGGTACGGTTTTGTTCAGAAAGGATGATAATTAATTTATTAATGCGTTCGGCTTCTTGTTTTGTTCCCTGCTTAACGCCATTCTTAAATCCCTGCTCAACGCCATCTTTAAATCCTTCTGCCCGAAGGCTCCGCCCATATTTCTTCACATCGAATTTTTCCAATAACATTCCCAACACCTCCGCACGGTA
>JAMPHJ010000142.1 GCA_023663465.1 Muribaculaceae bacterium
TAAAACCGCCGGTTGATGTGGCGGAAATATAGGAAAATACTTCATCGCCTTCCAGACCGTTATTTTGCAGACCAGCAAAGATGTTTAAGACGGCAGTTAATAAAAGGGCAAAAAGAAATTCTAAGTAGGATAGAGTTTTTTTACTATTTTTGTTCATTTTTATCCTTCCCCCGTTTTTTGGTGACATGGTTTGTAAGTACATTATTATAAGATAGTGAAAAAGTCGTTTTCATTATACGATAATAAATAGTGAGACGCAACGATGAATTTGAGTATAATATACGCAGTATAATATACGCATATTTCAAGGCTAAATTCTTTTTTCATCTATCCATTATTGAATTTATGTAGTAAATCTGCTACAATATAGCTTGATATTTTGTGTAAAAGAAAATAAAGTGAAACCCCCTTTTTTGAGGGAATATGCTGATATGTGTGTGAATGCATGGATAGGAGCAAACATGAATGTAGTGCAGAAGGTCTTTGGGACGCACAGCGAGCGGGAAATTAAACGGATTGAAAGTCTGGTTAATAAAATCGAGTCTCTGCGGGATTCGATGATGGCGCTTAGCGACGGACAATTAAAGGACAAAACGAAGGAATTTAAGAAAAGGCTGCAGGAAGGCGAGACATTGGACGATTTGCTGCCGGAAGCATATGCAGTGGTCAGGGAAGCAGCAAGGCGTATTTTGAAAACAGAGCATTACCGGGTACAGCTTATAGGCGGTATCATCCTGCATCAAGGGCGTATTGCGGAAATGAAAACCGGTGAAGGAAAAACCCAGACCTGTCTTCTGCCGGCGTATCTGAACGCGCTGGAAGGAAGAGGCGTGCATGTTGTCACGGTCAACGACTATCTGGCGAAGCGTGATGCGGAATGGATGGGGCAGGTTCATGAATTTCTGGGACTGACGGTCGGCGTTGTGCTAAACAGTATGAAATCGGACGAGCGCAGGGAAGCATATGCATGCGATATCACCTATGTGACGAATAACGAGCTGGGCTTCGATTATCTGCGTGACAATATGGTGATTTATAAAGAACAGCTTGTATTGCGGGATTTGCACTATGCCATCATCGACGAGGTGGACTCGGTTCTGATTGATGAGGCAAGAACGCCGCTTATCATTTCCGGACAGAGCGGGAAATCCACGAAACTCTATGAGGCGTGCGACATTCTGGCAAGGCAGCTGACCCGTGGCGAGGACATGGAAGAACTGTCCAAGATGGATGCCATTATGGGTGTGGAAAGAGAAGAAACCGGCGATTTTATCGTCAATGAGAAAGATAAAGTCGTGAATCTGACATTGCAGGGCGTATCCAAAGTAGAACGCTTTTTCCAGATTGAAAACCTGGCGGAGCCGGAGAATCTGGAAATCCAGCACAATATCATTCTGGCGCTGCGGGCACACAATCTAATGTTTCGCGACCAGGATTATGTGGTCAAAGATGACCAGGTATTGATTGTGGACGAGTTTACCGGGCGTATTATGCCGGGGCGGCGTTATTCCGACGGTCTGCATCAGGCAATCGAAGCCAAAGAACATGTGAAGGTCAAGAGAGAAAGTAAGACGCTGGCGACGATTACGTTCCAGAACTTTTTCAATAAATTCGAGAAAACCGCCGGTATGACAGGTACGGCGCTGACAGAGGAAAAAGAATTTCGGGATATTTACGGCATGGACGTCGTGGAAATTCCCACCAACAGAGCTATTGCCAGGGCGGACTTACAAGATGCAGTATATAAGACAAGAAAAGAAAAATTAAATGCCATTATTGAGGCGATTATCGAAGCCCATGCAAAAGGACAGCCGGTTCTGGTTGGTACGATTACGATTGAAGCGTCGGAAGAGCTGAGCGCGCTTTTGAAAAAAAGAGGCATCGAGCATAAAGTCTTAAATGCCAAATTCCATGAGCTGGAAGCGGAAATCGTAGCAGATGCAGGGATTCATGGTGCAGTTACGATTGCCACGAATATGGCGGGGCGTGGTACGGATATTAAGCTGGACGAAGAAGCCAGGGCAGCTGGCGGTCTGAAAATCATTGGTACGGAGCGGCATGAGTCCAGACGTATTGACAATCAGCTGCGCGGGCGTTCCGGGCGGCAGGGAGACCCCGGTGAATCCAAATTCTATATTTCATTGGAAGATGATTTGATGCGTCTGTTTGGTTCCGAGAGAATGATTACGATGTTCAATGCGCTTGGCATTCCAGAAGGGCAGGAAATAGAGCATAAGGCGCTGACCAAAGCCATTGAATCCGCGCAGAAGAAGATCGAGAACAATAACTTCGGTATCAGAAAGAACCTGTTAGAATATGACCAGGTCATGAATGAACAGAGGGAAATCATTTATGAAGAAAGAAGGCGCGTCTTAAACGGCGAGAGCATGAGGGACGCTATCTATAAGATGATAACGGACTTTACCGAGAATTGTATCGATATCTGCATCGGCGACGACAGCGATTTTGAGGATTGGGATTTCAATGAGCTGAATACCCTGTTGCTTCCTACGATTCCCCTACAGCCCGTGACAGCGGAGCGGGTTTTGAAACCTAAGAAAAACAGCCTGAAACAGCAGTTAAAGGAAGAAGCTGTCAAATTATATGAAAGCAAGGAAGCGGAGTTCCCGGAACCGGAAGCAATCCGTGAAATAGAACGTGTTATTTTATTAAAAGCAATCGACAGGAAGTGGATGGATCATATCGACGATATGGATCAGCTCCGCCAGGGAGTAGGGCTGCAGGCATATGGTCAGAGAGACCCGCTTGTGGAATATAAACTGAGCGGTTATGAGATGTTTGATGAAATGACACAGAATATCAAAGAAGAAACCGTCCGCCTGTTATTCCACGTCCGCATCGAGCAGAAAGTGGAAAGAGAGCAGGTAGCGAAAGTAACGGGAACGAATAAAGACGATACCGCTCCGAAAGGACCCGTCAAGCGCATGGAGGCAAAAGTATATCCCAACGACCCATGTCCATGCGGTTCCGGTAAAAAGTATAAACAATGCTGCGGCAGAAAGTAGGTGACGTTAATTGGTAGAATTAGATAACATGAAGTTTGAACTTCAAGGGTATGAAAGTCCATTAGCGGAAGTGAGGGATTCACTTTGACTTAGCGAATAAGGAAAAGCGAATCGAAGAGCTGGAAATGGAAATGCAGTCGCCGGATTTCTGGAATGATCCGGAAAAGTCCAACCAGAAGATGAGAGAGTCCAAGAACCTGAAAGATATCGTAGATACCATGAAAGGGCTGGAAAGCCAGTATGAAGATATCATGACTCTCATTGAAATGGGATATGAAGACAACGACCCAGAGATTATCCCGGATATCCGCGCCGAATTGGACGCTTTTATCGCGGCATTTGAGACAATCCGGGTCAACACGCTGCTTTCCGGGGAATATGATAAAAATAATGCGATTTTACGTTTAAATGCAGGCGCTGGCGGCACGGAAAGCTGCGACTGGTGCAGTATGCTCTACCGTATGTATACAAGATGGGCGGAGCGCAAAGGTTTTGCATTGGAAGTGCTGGATTATCTGGACGGTGAGGAAGCGGGAATCAAATCCGTTACGTTCCAGATAAACGGTGAAAATGCGTATGGATATCTGAAATCTGAAAAGGGCGTGCACCGTCTTGTGCGCATATCGCCTTTTAACGCCCAGGGCAAACGCCAGACTTCCTTCGTATCGCTGGACGTTATGCCGGATATCGAGGAAGATTTGGACGTGGAAATCAAAGACGAAGATATCCGGGTGGATACTTACCGTAGCAGCGGCGCCGGAGGGCAACATATCAATAAGACCTCTTCGGCAATCAGGATTACGCATTTTCCTACAGGCATCGTTGTGACTTGCCAGAACGAGAGAAGCCAGCACATGAACAAAGACAAGGCGATGCAGATGTTAAAAGCAAAGCTCTATATGCTCAAGCAGGAAGAAAATGCGGAAAAACTGTCGGATATCCGCGGTGATGTAAAAGAAATCGGCTGGGGAAATCAGATACGCTCCTATGTCATGCAGCCCTATACGATGGTCAAAGACCATAGGACGAATGAAGAATCAGGGAATGTGGACGCTGTCATGGATGGGGCGATAGACCCTTTTATCAATGCTTATTTAAAATGGAAAAGTGTCGGAAATTAGAATCCGGCACTTTTTTCTTAGGAAAATTTTCTGTTTATCCCGCATTCCCCGTCGTCTGACTGTTGCGTATCAGGTCGAGGAAAAATTCTGTATAGGTCGCATTCATATAAGGAATCAGCCATAGATAGGCAATACCGCAGGAAAGCAACCCCAACAACAAGAGCGGGATAAAGCTTACGGAAAGGTAAAACAGTCTGCCCTTGCTGCCTTTCATCAGTTTCCGGCTCATGGATAACAGCTCGTTGACAGAATACTCTGGGAAGTCATGAAAAAGGAAAAATACCTGCGCATAGATTAAGGAAATCATGACTGCCACGACCATGTAGAGAATCTGCGCCAGAGAGTAGATAAGCATCACGACGGCATTTTTTGGATGCTGCAGTACCAGATAGGAACAAATGGTCATCGGAAGCATACCCAGATAAAGCCATACGGAAAGATATAGCTGGATAGACACCGCTTTATTGGGAAACAATTTAAAGCCATAGAAGACATCCGACGCCATCGCGGGTCTGCCGCAGCATATTTTTAAATATAAATATTTTTCTCCCGAAGTAAACAGACCGGTTAAAACGGAAATTACGAAAGAAATAAGATATTGTAAAACAACACCTGTTATTGTCTGGGTATTCAGAAAAAGGGTACTGAAAAAAGTAACAAATATCGTAATCACATTTACAATTAAAAACGCGCTGATAGCCGTGCCGTATTGGTCGAACATATGCTCCTTGGCATAGGCTTTTAACTCCGCTGAGGATTTGTAGCGATGTAAGTTATCCATTATTGTGTGCTCCAATCATTTTAACAGGCAATATCGATGTTTTTCCCCAGATACTTATTGGCGGCGTCCGAGGATTTCATATTTTTCTGGTAAGGGTTTTCTTCATTAAAATACCGGATTTGTGTAGCGGTAGTTCCACCTGACACAAAGGTGCGTCCGCATTCCGGGCAGACGTCGGTACGAATCGATACGTTACAGGAAACGACTTTTCCGTTATGCTGCGCCGCTTCCTTATAAGCATTGGCAACATGCTCCTGCTCATGGCCTCTGACTCTTGAAGCTGCCGCATTGGGTGAGGTATGGGCAGCGGCCTTGAAAGATACCATTTCGTCGGAGCCGTCCTGATACTGCCGGTTTTTACAGGTTTCACATTCCGCAGGAGAAGATTTCCTGCCCGCCTGTTTCTTAGTGCTTTCACCGGGATTGCGGACGATGTGAGGTTCTTCCTGCAAAGTCGTCGCCGCGCCGCCATAACCGTTATCTGCATTCTCACCGCGATAGCCGTTAGATGTGTTTGTACTATTATATATGTCTGCATAATTGTATGGGGTGATTCCGTTTATCATAGCAGACTCCTTTCTGCGGGAAATTGATTATTCTGAAAGCCCATTTTCTTCCATGATTTCTTCCATCATTTCATCAAAAGACACGCCATACTGCTGCTCAAAAGTCTTATTCACTTCTGAGCGCACTTCCGGGTCAGTCGCCAGAAGAAACATGCAGACCGAAACCAGAGCCGTATTAATCGCCAGCCCTATGATGCCGAAGATAACACCCCTGCGCGCCTTACTTAGAAGATTTAATCGTCTGCCTTTGGAAAGCAGGGCAAGGACGATTGCAATACTGCCCGTTATGAAGGCGGGATATACCGTGAAAGTAAAACAACATACGATAGAAACAATCCCTAAAATCATAGCAGTAGTGGCTAATCCGCTTCCCGGTTCTTTCGGAGGCAGCTGATAGGCGTTTCGCTGATAATAAGGATATCCGTCATATGGATAACGGTTGTTATTATAAGGCTGCCCGTTCTGATAGGGCTGTCTGCCGTTATTGCTGTTATTGTAAGGCTGCCTGCCATTGTTGTTATAGGATTGTCTATTCTGGTTATATTGCCCATTGCTGTTGCTATTGTATGGTTGCCCGTTCTGATAGGGCTGTCTGCCGTTATTGTTGCTATTATAAGGCTGCCCGCCTGGATAGGACTGCCCGGCAGCGGAAACTGGCTCGGAATTTCTATTCTGTTCCGGCGTTGTTTCATCTGACGCCGGCTGATTTGGCACAATGGGGTTTTCGTTTTGTGCCTCCGGCGGTGTATTTTGATGAAAGTCCATAGGCGTCCTCCTGTATCTGGCATTTTTAACCTTGTTTTTGAGCTTATTATAGCATTATCGGGGGCGGGTGTCAAAAAATATGTTTCGGGTGGAATTATAAAAATTATAGAATATGCGGGAGTTTGACAGTTGAATAATAAGAAAAGTGCTCGCAGGTATTGATTTACCTG
>JAMPHJ010000143.1 GCA_023663465.1 Muribaculaceae bacterium
CACGGCGGAAACAGGGGTTCGATTCCCCTACGAGCTGCTGACTGTTTATTTTTAACGAACAGCCCAACCCTAAAGAAAACACTGAAAATGCTGGATTTACGGCGTTACAGTGTTTTTTGATTTTTTTCATGTTGTTTCGGCATAGGTCATTTTAGACCATTTCAGAACTAATTGGTGTGGGTATTTTTGTGGGTATAATATTTAACAGAATAGTAAACAATTAAGGAATGTTAATTATATGTATTTTAAAAAGAAAATTTTATTAAAAAAATAAGAGAAGTCACTGGAAAATATTCTGGTGGCTTTTATAATTATGATATAAGACAAGGATAAAGAATAATGAATAAAGAGTATGTTATAGTTAGGGAATTTAATTGTTACGGAAAAGAATTAGATATTTATTCGCTTGCCGGAAACAAAAGAATCAAACAGAAAAGAAAGATAAGAAAATAGTCATAAAAAGAGCTAAGGAAATTGGGAAACTATCAGGCAAGGATTTTATATAGGAGGTATTGAATATGTCGTTTGTTCAAGTTGATATTGATAAAGAAATAGAAAAACATTGTCAAGAATCTCCATCATTCGCTAAAGCATGGAATGAAAGTAGGGAAGAATACAAACTGATTGGTGAAATGATTGCCCTACGGAAATCTAAAAGAATTACTCAAAGCCAATTAGCTGCAATTACAGGAAGTAAACAATAGGTTATTTCACGGATTGAGAAAAAAGAGAGTAGTCCTTCTTTGAAAATTTTTCTGTGTATGAAACTCCGACATTTTCCGTGCCTTGAAACAGGCAGTAAAATACAGTATGATATATTTAAAATTTATAAAAGCAAATCGGGATTTTGAGAGGTTTATTATGACTATAAAATTGTTTTGGCAAGCAATTGTAAAATTTATAGTAGGCGCTCTGGTGGTTGGAGTTCTTCTGTTCCTTCCAGCGGGTACTTTTGACTATTGGCAAGCGTGGCTTTTGATTGCAATACTTTTTATTCCTATGTTTTTTGCAGGTATTGTTATGATGCTGAAAAGCCCGGAATTGTTGCAGAAAAGATTAAATGCTCACGAAAAAGAATCCGGGCAGAAACAGGTTATAGCGCTTTCTGGTATGGTATTTTTAGCGGCGTTTATTGTTTCAGGACTGAATATTCGTTTTGGTTGGTTTATACTGCCATCATGGATTTCTTATGTAGCAGCAGGTATTTTTTTATTTGCTTATATCCTTTATGTAGAAGTCCTAAGAGAAAATAGATATCTGGCAAGAACAGTGGAGGTACAAGTAAATCAGAAAGTTATTGATACTGGATTATATGGGATAGTTAGACACCCAATGTATATGGCAACATTGCTTCTTTTTCTTTCGATGCCGCTTGTTTTGGGGTGTATTTTCTCATTTCTAATTCTATTGCTTTACATTCCAATCATACGAAGGAGAATTAGAAATGAGGAGGAAGTGTTGGAACATGGATTACAAGGGTATCTTGAATATGAAAAGAAAGTAACATACAGAATAATACCTTATATTTGGTAGGTAAATTTCAAAAGGAGTTAAATTTTTATTTTCCCACGGAAATTGATTTTCGTGTTAATTTCCCTCTTGCATCTTCCAACATTTGGTGATACACTTAGATAGTTATATAATGTTTACACAATGAGAGTGGGCTTGCGAGTCCACTCTTTTATGTGATAGAAAGCGAGGATACAGATGTCTAAAAGAGAGACTTACGAATCTAAAACCGAAGCGCTGCTTTTACCGATTGTAGAACGTTTTGGCGTGGAAATTTATGATGTGGAGTATGTGAAAGAAGGAAGCGAGTGGTATCTGAGGGCTTATATTGATAAGCCGGAGGGTGTTACGATTAACGATTGTGAGAATGTGAGCCGTGCGTTGTCGGAGGAAATGGACAGGGAGGATTTTATAGAGGATGCTTATATATTGGAAGTGAGCAGTCCGGGGCTGGGGCGGACTTTGAAGAAGGATAAACATCTGGAAAAGAGTATCGGGGAAGAAGTGGAAATTAAAACTTATAAACCGATTGATAAGCAAAAGGAGTTTCAAGGGATTTTACGCTCTTTTGATGCGGACACGATAACCATTGAAACAGAGGAAGAAGAGAAAGTATTTGCCAGAAAAGAAATAGCGCTTATCAGGCTGGCATTGAATTTATAAGAGAAATTTAAAGGAGGATACCGGAAAATGAATAAGGAATTAATGGAAGCATTGGATATGCTGGAAAAGGAGAAAGAAATCAGTAAAGAAACATTGTTTGATGCAATTGAAAATTCTTTGCTTACGGCTTGTAAAAACCATTTCGGCAAAGCGGATAATATCAAAGTAGAGATTGATAGAGAGACTTGCGATTTCTTATGCTATGCGGAAAAAGAAGTCGTAGAAGAGGTGGAGGACGACTGCCTGCAGATTTCATTCGACGATGCGCAGAAGATTTCCTGCAAGGCGGAGCTTGGCGATATTATCCATGTGGAAATCAAGTCGAAAGAATTTGGGCGTATTGCGACCCAGAATGCGAAAAATGTGATTTTGCAGAAAATACGCGAAGAGGAACGGAGCGTTATTTATAATCAGTATTACGAGAAGGAAAAGGATGTCGTTACCGGTATTGTGCAGCGTTACATCGGCAGGAATATTTCGATTAACCTGGGCAAGACGGACGCTGTTTTAAATGAAAGCGAGCAGGTGCGCGGGGAAAACTTCAAGCCGACGGAGCGGATTAAGGTCTATATCCTGGAAGTGAAGAATACGCCGAAAGGACCGAGGATTCTGGTGAGCCGCACCCACCCGGAGCTTGTCAAAAGATTGTTTGAGACGGAAGTGACGGAAATTAAAGACGGAACCGTGGAAATTATGAGCATTGCCAGAGAAGCGGGCAGCCGGACGAAGATGGCGGTACGTTCCAACAATCCGAATGTGGACGCGGTCGGTGCATGCGTAGGGATGAATGGCGCTAGGGTAAATTCCATTGTGGAAGAGCTTCGCGGTGAAAAAATCGATATCATTAATTGGGATGAAAATCCGGGAATTTTGATTCAGAATGCGTTATCCCCGGCAAAGATCGTGGCAGTTTTCGCAGACCCCGATGAAAAGACGGCAAAAGTGGTCGTACCGGATTATCAGTTGTCTCTTGCCATCGGCAAGGAAGGGCAGAATGCAAGGCTTGCAGCAAGGCTGACCGGGTATAAGATTGATATCAAGAGCGAGACACAGGCAAAAGACGCACCTGGATTCCGTTATGAGGACTACGACTACGACGAGGACGGCTATGACGAGGAATCTTATGAAGGCTACGATGAGGAGTCTTATGAGGAAGAAGGCTACAACGACGAGGACTACGATGAAGAGTCTTATGAAGAGGGTTATAGCGAAGAGGCGGATACCGGCGAATATGTAGAAGACGAAGCAGGTGAAGAACAGGAAGAATAGAAAGGGTAAGGATTTCTATGGCAAAAAAAATTCCCATGAGGCAGTGTGTGGGTTGTAGGGAAATGAAGAATAAAAAGGAAATGATGCGGGTATTAAAGACGGCGGACGATTCCATTATTTTAGATACAACCGGCAGGAAGAACGGCAGGGGGGCATATCTTTGCATGACGAAGGAATGTCTTATGAAAGCAAGGAAAAGTAAGGGGTTAGAGCGTTCTTTGAAAATTGCCATCCCGGAGGAAGTCTACGAGAGCCTGGAAAAGGAGTTTGAGGAAAATGTGCAGGGATAGCGGAGTGAATCACGATAAGATTTTATCGCTGCTGGGGCTTGCAACTCGTTCCAGAAATGTCGTCAGCGGCGGATTTGCAACGGAAAATGCGGTAAAATCGGGAAAAGCAGTTTTGGTTATTGTAGCGAAGGATGCGTCGGATAATACGAAAAAGAAGTTTCAGAATATGTGCGAATTTTATCAGGTTCCTTTTTGCCAATTCGGTGAAAAGGAAAGTCTTGGACATTCTATGGGAAAGCAGGAGCGGACTTCCCTGGCGGTTACGGATATGGGATTTGCGGATTCGATACGGAAATATTTGACGGTTTAATCATGAAACGGAGGTAGGAGCATGGAGAAAGTGAAAGTGCATGAACTTGCAAAAGAGCTGGAAAAGCAGAGCAAAGAAATTCTTGCTTTTTTGCAGGATAAAGGATATGAAGTAAAAGCGGCGCAAAGCTGGGTAGAAGGCGAAGGCATCGAACTGGTGCGGAAACATTTTAAAAAAGCGGCGGAGCAGGATGTTTTAAAGGAGCAGAATGCAAAAAGGGAGCAGGATACTCCAAAGGAAAAGAATGCCAGGAAGGAACAGGACATTCCGAAAGAGCAGGCTGCCAAGGCAAATGAGACGGAGTCGCAGGAGCAGCCGGAATCCGGTAAGGCAGACAGCACAGCTTTGGTCAAAGAGCAGAAAACACCGGAAAAAGGAAACACAGAGGAAAATAAGCAGGGCGCAGCGGGCGTAAAGCAGACAGCTCCCGACAAGAAACCTGCCGGGGCGGAAGAGCCGAAAAAGAAGAAGAAAATCATTTTCGTGGGAAATACGTCCAATTCCAAAATGCAGGGCAATAGACCGGGACAGATGAATGGGGATAGAAGACCTGCGGGCGCACGGCAGCGTCCGGGGTCACAGCAGCAGGCGCCGCATAAGATTATCAGACCGACGCAGAAACCGATTCCGGTGACGGCGGAGCCTTATGATGTGCGGCAGAAGCAGCAGCAGGAGCGCCGTATGGAGCGTTTGCAGCAGGAAAAGCAGGAAAGACTTGAGAGACAGGAAAAACAGGAAAGGCAAGAACGACAAGAGAGGCAAGAGCGTCAAGAGAGACAGGAAAGGCAAGAAAGACAGGATAACAGGGAAAGAGCAAATGTTCAGAACAAGCCGGGAAATCAGGAAAGACAGTATCATAATGAAAATAATAGAAGGCCTGAAGGCAAAAATCGCCAGAATTTTAACAACAGTCAGGGTAATCAACGTGGCGCGTCTGCTTCCACAGGCGGTGGTCGCAATTTTAACAATAGCGAACGTTCTCAGAGAGGAAATGGCGGGGCGGATAATCGATTTAAAAAAGGTGGAAACAACAAGAGTTTTATGCCGGAGAGTCCCATCAAGGACAATGAGAAGCACAGGGATGAAGAGAAACGTAGAATCGGTCAGGAGAAGGATAAACGCTCTAAGAAAGATTTGATTTACGAAGAGGACGGAATCGGCGGAAAGAACCGCAATAAGCCGGGACGTTTCATCAAACCTGAGAAGAAAGCGGAAACACCGGTGGAAGAGCAGATTAAAGTGATTACGATTCCCGAATCTTTGACGATAAAAGAACTGGCGGATAAGATGAAGATACAGCCTTCCGTTATCATTAAGAAGCTCTTTTTACAGGGGCGGGTTATGACCGTCAATTCGGAAATTTCTTTTGAGGATGCGGAAAATATCGCTATTGAATATGAAATTATCTGCGAGAAGGAAGTCAAGGTAGACGTTATCGAGGAATTGCTGCGGGAAGAAGAGGAAGATGAGAGCAAAATGGTGGCGCGTCCGCCTGTTATCTGCGTCATGGGGCATGTTGACCACGGGAAGACCTCGCTTTTGGACGCCATCCGTAAGACGAACGTAACGGATAAAGAGGCGGGCGGCATTACTCAGGCGATAGGCGCTTATACGGTTGTCAGACACAATCAGAAGATTACCTTTCTGGATACGCCGGGACATGAGGCGTTTACTGCGATGCGTATGAGAGGCGCCAATTCCACGGATATCGCGGTTTTGGTCGTGGCGGCGGACGACGGCGTTATGCCGCAGACGGTGGAAGCCATCAACCATGCGAAAGCAGCGGGCATTGAGATTATTGTCGCGGTGAATAAAATTGATAAGCCGAATGCAAATATCGACAGGGTAAAGCAGGAAATGACGGAGCATGAACTGATTCCGGTAGACTGGGGCGGTTCCACGGAGTTTGTTCCGGTATCCGCAAAATCCGGGGAAGGTATCGATGCTTTGTTGGAAACGATTCTGCTGACGGCGGAAATTCTGGAATTGAAAGCCAATCCTGACAGACATGCGAGGGGACTTGTCATTGAAGCGGAGCTGGATAAGGGGCGCGGACCGGTGGCGACCGTACTCGTACAGAAAGGAACGCTGCATGTGGGCGATTTCATTTCCGCAGGGGCAAGCCACGGAAAAGTCCGGGCGATGATTGATGATAAAGGAAAGCGGGTCAAGGAAGCGACGCCTTCCATGCCGGTAGAAATTCTGGGATTATCCGATGTACCCAGCGCAGGCGAGGTATTTATCGTCCATGAAAATGATAAATCGGCAAAATCTTATGCGGATACTTACATGGCGCAGCATAAAGAAGAGATGC
>JAMPHJ010000144.1 GCA_023663465.1 Muribaculaceae bacterium
GCAGTTTGCCAGTTTTCCATTGGAATCAAAGGAAAACTTCTGCTTGGTCAGCATATTCGTTTTTGCCTTCTCTTCCGCTTTTCTTATTTTGGCCGCTTTTTCTGCGCAGCCGATGATGCTTTTGAGGGTATCAAGATTTCTGTCAAAATACCGGACAATCTCATCCCCGGTCACTTTGGCGACCACTTTCGAGGCGTCCTGATTATCCAGCTTCGTTTTGGTCTGTCCTTCAAACCTGGGGTCTGGATGCTTGATGGATATCACCGCAGTCATGCCGTTTCGCACATCTGCGCCCGTAAAGTTGATATCCTTTTCCTTTAAGATATTTAAACCCCTCGCATAAGTATTGATGACGTTTGTAAACATCGTCTTAAAGCCGGTCAGATGCGTACCGCCTTCTGCGTTGTAGATATTGTTGCAGAATCCCAGCACATTTTCGTGAAATTCATTGACATACTGTAAGGCGACTTCGACGGCAATGCCCTCAGACTCTCCCTGAAAGTAAATCACGTCATGGATGGATTCTTTGGACTTATTCATGTCCTTGATAAAGCCTACGATACCTTCCGGTTCATGGTATTCGATATGTTCTGTTTCCTCGCCTCTTTTATCCTCGAATATAATCGTCAGATTCGGATTCAGATAGGCGGTTTCATGCAGACGGCTTTTCACATCGTCTTCTTTGAATCTTGTCTTATCAAAAATCGTATCATCCGGCAAAAAGGTAATCTTCGTACCGGTCTCTTTGGTCTTTCCGATGACAGGTAAAAGTCCGTTTTTCAATTCCAGAACGGGGATACCGCGCTCATATTTATCTTCATAGATAGAGCCTTCCGTTTTGACCTGTACATGCAGCCATTCGGAAAGCGCATTCACGACGGATGAGCCTACGCCGTGCAGGCCGCCGCTTGTCTTATAAGCTTCATTATCGAATTTACCGCCGGCATGAAGGGTTGTAAAGACCAGCCGTTCCGCGCTGATTCCCTTCTCATGCATCCCTACGGGAATGCCGCGTCCGTTATCTTCGATGGTAGCGGAACCGTCCGCTTCCAACGTAACGGATATCGTATTGCAGTATCCTGCCAGATGTTCGTCTACTGCGTTATCAACAATTTCATAGATTAAATGATTCAGACCTTTGGTGGAAACGCTGCCAATATACATCCCCGGTCTGACCCTGACCGCCTCTAAGCCTTCCAATACGGTAATGCTGGAGGCGTCGTACTTATTTTCTTTTGCCATGTGTCCCATGCCTTCCTTATTAAATCTCGGCGTTTCTATCTGTGAGAAAACCAGACATCGTGAATATTTTAACATAAATCTGGAAAATTGCAAAGGTGATTATCCTGGAACGTTGTATAAATATTCCCTTCCCCGCTTCCCAGGTCGCTCCACCAGCCGCATATGATAAAGGATATAAAGCGTTACCTGTGCAAGGTCTTTCTGGATATGGGCAGCGGCGGCAAATTCCTTGACCGTAAAAGGCTCTTCCAGTTCATAAGGAATGACCTGCACGAAATCTTCATACCGTTCTATTAAGATTTCATCGTATAAAGAAAGAGGCATTCTGTCGTACCGGCTGCTTCTCTTGCGTCTGCCTTTTCCGGCGCTCTTTAGCAGACGATATTCGTCCATATCGATGAGTGGAAAGGCGAAAGAAAGATTCGGGTGCATCAGATAATCCTTGACTTTATAAAGCTCCGCAAAGGCGCTATAGATGCTTCCTGTCACCGGGGATTTCCGCCTGCCAGAAAGCTCCCCGCTTTTTTCATCCAGATAGACCACCCATTTATAATGGGGAATCGGCAAAACCACTAAAACCGGATACAGAGGAAGAAAAGCGCCCAATTTATCCCGCAGGCGGTTAAAATTTCCATTCTGGATTTCGATGATGCGGCTGCCTGTATAAATATCGGCGATATATCCTTCTATCGGGACTTCATGATAATCCATGTTGGGTTCATAATAGAGTTTCATGACTGCGTGCACGGTCTTTTCCTGTAATGTGCCAAAGCCGTGTGGATCGTGCTGTTTTAATAATACTTTCAGCTTTGCCTGTTCAAACGCTTCTTTATCCATTTCGTATCCGCCCGCCCTTCCGCCGCCGTGATAGTTTTCAATTCCCAGAAAGTCTCTTTCTAACCGCTTTAAAGCTTCCGGGTATTATTATAATCGAATGTCTGGGGATAGACAAGGGATTCTATAATTTCAATTTACTTTAGGGATATTTTGCTATATAATCTTAATGGATTCCTGGAAAAGGAATCTGCGCCTTATGGCGTCAGTTCATAAATTAAGAGAAAAATACGAGACTAAGAGAAAGATACGAGAACAAGAAATGAAAGCATTTTCAAAGATAAAGGAGCTTTTTAGCCGTTATATTTTATCAGAACAATTCAAATTTAAATATATGGTCGTATTATATGCGATTGTTGCCGTACACGCCGTCCTGCTTGTATTATTCAGTATCCTGCGCATATGGCCGCTTGTTATTTTTAATGTGGGGAGTGTCCTTCTTTATCTCAAATGCATTGACGTGATTAAATATGGTTATGAAAAGAATTTTATTAAGACCTTTTACGCAGTCTATGTGGAAATTATTGTACATTCTTTCGTGGCAACTATCTGTATCGGATGGCGTTTCGGATTCCCGCAATACATTCTCGGACTCGTACCCTTCGGTTATTATATGAGTGTGACACTGATGGAAGATAATAAAAGATATTTCAGGGCGACCATGCTTGGCTTTATCGCCTTCTTTTCTTTTGTCGGCTGTAGGATGATTTCTCTATTTGCAGGTTCGATTTATGACTTACAGGTGTCACCAATCGTAGAACTTGGGATTTATATTTTCAATTCTATCTGTAATTTTGGATTCTTGTTGATGGTTACGCTGATTTTTGTAATTGATATGCAGATTGCCACCAATAAACTGCACAGCCAGAACGCCGTCTTAGATAATATGGCAAGCACGGACCCCATGACTGGATTATATAATAGGCGCAGTATGCAAGTCTTTCTGGATCATGCCGTAATGGCGGAAGAGCCGTTTTGTCTGGTCATGTGTGATATTGATAATTTTAAAAGGGTAAACGATACATATGGACATGATTTCGGGGACGTAGTCATCAAAGATATCGCCAATATTATACAGCAGGCAGTCAAAGAACACGGTCAGGTATGCCGCTGGGGCGGTGAAGAAATTCTGCTTTTATGTATTGAAAATCTGGATACGACATGTAAAATTGCAGAGACTATCCGAAGCAATGTGGAAAAACATGTTTTCACCTGGCAGGGACAATCTATTCACTGTACGCTTACGCTGGGCATTGCCACCCATAAAAAAGACAGGACAGCGGAAGCTACGATTACCCATGCAGATGAAAGACTCTACTATGGAAAGCAAAACGGTAAAAACCGCGTAGTATCCCCCTACGATAAGGCGTAATATTAAACTTTTCACAAATTACGCAGATTGGCTTATAATTTCCTTGTATTCCTATCGCCGTGCAGGATTCTTTCCCTGTCGGAAGCGTTCGGTTCCACCATTCTTCCATTTCTGTCATAATAGGTCAGAAGCGTTGAATTTTTGGCAATCGTCTTTTTCCCATTATCCGTCAATAAATTCAAAACCTGCGACAAGTCTCCTTTGCGAAGGTACGGCTGGATTTCATGATGCAGCTGCTCTTCGCTTTGTAAATAGGAAGCAGGAGTATCTTTTTCTGGCTGTGATGCTTCTTCTATCGTTGCAGCTTCATTTACTTGGTCAATCTCTTCCGCTTGCAGGTTTTCTTCTGCTTCTAGCGTTTCCACCGCTTCAGAAGGCTCGTCGTTCCACAATTTGTAGAAAAAATCCTTGATGGCCGCAAACGCTGTCGTCAGAAAATCCTGTATGGATTCTAAGATAGACGGCGATTTCGCGGCGGATGAGGGGTTTTTTGCCGCATCCGTCCGCGCTCCTTTTATCGTGCGGGCAGTCTGGGCGGCGCCTGATAACTCTAATTTAACGCCGCTTAGTTCGACTGCCTGGGATTTTTTCTGCTCATTTGTCTTCTCTTTTTTGTCTTTTGAATCCGGGGACAGCTTATCCTGACCATAGTGCAGACTAAATTGCTCATCGGAATCCGAAGCATCAACATTCTTTAATTGCGTGTAACGGTAATAATTGTTTCCATCAATCTTATTGACCATATTAGTCATCACTTTCTTTTTATACTATACCGGAAAATCTGTAAAATATAGGTTCATTGTAGTGTTTTTTTGGAAGTAGATATGGACATTTTGATAACGACGCCGTCTTTCGTACAAATTGAGTAAGCATCCAGTTTGCTTCCATTCGGGTCATAAATTGTATAGTAAGTATAGCCTAAATCAGAGGTTTCTTCCTCAAAGTTAAAATCCTGAATCGCTTTTCTGACGTCGGCATCGGTACTTCCTCTCTGGATATTACCAGGAAACGTCATTGCAAAGGCGGAACCATTGTCACTGGATTCTACATCAAGTACGAAACAGTTCTCGATAATCGTTGCATAATCCCCATAATTTCTAGTAAGGACATGCATCGACTGATTATTATACATTAATTCTACCCATCCAGTATTTCCAGCGGCAACCGTTTCATCCGTCCGGGATTCATTGATACGAAAGCCGTTTGCAAGAAACTCTGATACGGGACAAGGCAATGTATAGAGATTGTCTTCTATTTCCACATTGAAGCTGTATAAGTCAGAGCCTAATGAGGTAGGAGCCTTATAGTTTTTAACCACATCCGGTATGTCTTCCTTGATAGAATTATCGGCGCCTTCTAACTCTACAAGGTTATTTAACTCAATGAGACTGAGCGCATTGGTTTCTTTGTTAATATACAGTTTGATTTCGCTGTAATTGTCGTACCGATAGGTCATGGCATAAAGGGTATCCATGTCGTGGTCGTAAGTAGGTTCTCCATATGCCGCCCTGACGTCGTCTGCATTGGATACACCCCGCGCTATACCGCCAGGAAGCAGAATTTCCCAGTCACAGTCTTTTAAATCATAATCATCGAACTTGATACCCGAAACGATGCCTTGATCCAGTGTAACAGTATTCATGGATAGATTAGCAATCGTTGTATAGACAGAAGCGCCATCTTTTTTCCATCGCTGCCCGTGAATATACTCATTAGAGGCTAATGTTGTCGTAATATCGTCGCCATCAAATTTCCATCCAGCCGCTTCAAAATCAGAAAACCATAGGGGAAACTGATAAACGGTTCCGTCAATGGAAATCTGAAAATCATATAAATTGTCTGAAAGCTCCGAAGGCATGTTGGATGTTTTGGAGGAGTCTGTTTCATTCGTCTGCTCCGTATTATCCGTATCCTCTGTCTCCTGTGTGGTTTCATCCGGTCCAAAAGAAGCTTCCGGTTCTGGGACAATGTCTTCTTCTGGCATAGATTCTTGTGCTTTTTCTAAGTCCTGTTCCTCTTTGGAAATCTCTTCTTGTTTTCCTGCTTCATCGCTATTTCCTGTGCCGGCACACGCTGTCATAGAAACGACGCAGCTGATGGCAAGAAGCAATGCAAGTGTTTTTTTCTTCATGATTTTTCTCCATTTCTGTTATGATTTGGTCTGTCTTAGAAAAACTGCTGATAAATGACAGAAATTTTTCTAAAGAAATGCCATACCCCTATTCTAACAGAGATTTTCAAAGTTTTTGCCGATTCTGCAATATTTGTAGTTTTTTCGTACTTATTTGCACTTTTTGCAGCGTTGATTAAGTTATTGGCAGAAAAAATAGCAAAATTTGCAAATGGAGAATCAAAATCATACCTTTCTTACTTCTGGTTGATATAGTTAACAAGACCTTCTGCAGCGATAATCTTCTGCATAAATTCCGGGAACGCCTGCCCCTGATAGGTAGCGCCTTTGGTCACATCTGTAATAACGCCCGTATCAAAGTTTACTTCCACGGTATCGCCGGCCTCGATGGCCTCTGCCGCTTCCGGGCACTCGATAATCGGAAGACCGATATTGATAGCATTGCGGTAAAAAATTCTCGCAAAGGTTTCTGCAATGACACAGCTTACTCCTGCCGCCTTGATGGCGATTGGCGCATGTTCCCTGGAAGAACCGCAGCCGAAATTTTTGGTTGCCACCATAATATCGCCCTTTTGTACTTTTTTGATAAATTCTTTGTCAATATCTTCCATACAGTGCGCAGCAAGTTCCGCCGGGTCGGAAGAATTAAGATAACGCGCCGGAATGATAACATCCGTATCCACATTATCGCCATATTTAAAAACAGTTCCTT